>JAPLEC010000281.1 GCA_026391515.1 Bacteroidia bacterium
TCCTGGGTTATGTCCAGGGTACCGGAAAACAGCCGTCTGACAGTCAGCCTGTCGGATACGATAAGGTTCCCAACTTCGAAGATTTTGGGCTGGGTTGTTTTCTCCTTGCCGGCTCCGAAATCTACAAACTTAAGTAATTCCTTCGTGCTCTTCGTGATTTTCCTTTGTGCTCTTAGTGGTTTAAAAAAATTAACCACTAAGGACACAAAGTACGCACGAAGGACACGAAGGAATTAATTCATTTTATAGATTTCGGAGCCGGCAAGAAGGAAGCATCCCAGCCCAAAATCTTCGAAGTTGGGAACCTTATCGTATCCGACAGGCTGACTGTCAGACGGCTGTTTTCCGGTACCCTGGACATAACCCAGGAATCCGTTCGGATGAACACAATCATCAACCAGCGCCTTCCATGCCTTCTGTACGACAGGCATATATTTGCCTTTGTCGAGTACTCCATTATTTATCCCCCATGCAATCCCATAAACGAAAAGTGAGGTACCTGTGAGCTCTTTCCCTCCGAAATCTGAGGGGTCGAGCAAGCTGACATTCCAGAAACCGTCATCTCTCTGGCAGGCTACAAGTGCATTGACCATATCTTTGAATACTGTAATATATTCATTTCTGTAAGCGCTGTTCTCAGGCAGAAAATCCATTGTCCTGACTAATGCAGCAAGTACCCAGCCGTTTCCCCGCGACCAGTAACACCCTTTACCATTAGGTTCTGCATAAGGAGGGTCAAAATCTTTGTCGCGCCACCAGAGATGATCTGTGGGATTGTACAGACCGCTGGTTCCATGTATTTGCTTGGTGTACAGGTACATTTCATGCATTCTGTCGAAATACCTGTTGTCGTTGTAAATTGAACCAAGACGGGCGAATACGGGCATGGCCATTTGCAACGCATCGATCCAGTTCCAGTCGTCAATCTTGTCTGAATTTAGCATGTTGTCGATGGAGGCTTTAATGTCGTTTATCCGCTCCGTTTTTGTCTTGTCCATGAGAAAAAGGTCAATGTATGTCTGGCCGCAGCACTGGTTATCGCCGTTCCTTGTATTAACTCCGTCACGCAATCCCCATTTATGGAATTCGCCCCACGAAACAGCATAATTCAGGTAAGAAGGTTCAGGTTTGATTTTAAATAAAGTCATGAGACCTTCATAATAAACTCCTCTGGTCCAGATATTACTCGGACGCTCCTTATCAGTAACTATTGTCTTTCCGACATCAGGCCATTTCTCCATGAAGTATTTATTTGCCAGGGTCATGGCTTCCAGGGTTTTCTCTTTTGTAACAGTCTGTATAACAAACGGTTTACCGGTCTTATTAAGAAGCAGCTCCGTAAGATTCTCGGCAGCTTTCCGGTTTTCGAAGCTGACAGGAAGACGGTCATGATCAATGTATTCATTATAAATCCATGGATCGCCGATTGCAAAAACATATCCTTTGCCATATTTTGTTTCAGCAATCAGGACTTTCCCCTTTTCAGACAGAATGGGTTGAGCCTTTCCCGAGAGGTTAATGTCAGAAATCTCCTTAATATAAATTTTTGACACCCCTGCAAAAAGAGGATGATCAGGGAGACTGGTGCTTGCTCCCATTTCAAAATTGGTGCCTGTAACAGGGTGAAGTGTGACATGGTTGAAAGTCATGCCGAAATTCTTCATAAGCTGATTCAGATGGGTGAACTCACAATTTGGAGCATCGTTGGCAAGGATTGCAAGAACACCTCCTTTTTTGACCCATTTTTTAATAGCCTTTATATCCTCCGGCATAATATAATTAGGTGATTTTGATTCAGTTGTAGTGTCCGGATCGACAATGATATAGACATCAATACTGCTCAAAGCAGATGATAACGGTTTTTCGATTGTTGTCAGCTTTGCCCCTTTCATTTTAAAAATCTCACCCCATCGGGCATAACCGCTGAATTCCGTATCGGTCCAGAGATAATGGAATGGTTTGCCTGTTTTGGCATTTGTTTCGCGGTTGAACCAGTTATCCAATCCCACCACAGGCTGAGCACACGAATCCTGAGATTCGATGCTGAAGATCATCAGAATAATTAACAGGAAAATGTTTCTATGATTTTTCATGGTTGAATGATTTATTCTTTCAAAAATAAAAAACATATATAAGGAATAAGATCGGAGAAAACAAAAAAATTATATCTTTTCAATCAATTTTAATATTCCCTTTACACAAATTCTGTATGAAAAAACTTACTTTAACTATTCCCATTATACTGATATGCTTTTCGCTCTATTCCCAGGATAATAGAAATGCATTGATTAAACCGGGTGAAGTGTGGCCTGACTCAGAGGGTAAGCACATCAATGCGCATGGAGGAGGCATAACCAATTACCGGGGAACATGGTATTGGTTTGGTGAATCGCGGTTGCCCAGGGGAGAGAGTGACAGAACAAAATATGGTGTCGGCTGCTACTCTTCAAAGGATCTGGTAAGCTGGAAAAATGAAGGGCTTGCCCTGAGGGTCATTAATGACACTTCAAGTTTGCTTCAGCCCGGTTGCGTAATTGAACGCCCGAAAGTCATTTATAATAAAAAGACAAAGAAGTTCGTGATGTGGTTCCATCATGAACTGAAAGGAAAAGGATACAGGGCTGCTCTGACCGGTGTCGCTGTAAGTGATAAAATTACTGGTCCTTATACATATATTAAGAGCCTCCGCCCAAATGCAGGGATCTGGCCCATGAATTTTTCTGAAGACCAGAAAAATGCAACAATGAAAGAAGGTGATCTTAAAAGCTGGTCGGATGAATGGAAGCAGGCTGTCAAAGACGGGCTTTTTGTCCGTCGAGATTTTGCCGGAGGACAGATGGCCCGTGATATGGCACTCTTCGTTGACAGGGATGGAAAGGCATACCATATTCATGCTTCAGAAGAAAATATGACGCTCCATTTTTCAGAGCTTACAGATGATTATCTCGATTTTACAGGCAGGTATTATCGTGTTTTGCCTGGTGAATCGAACGAAGCACCGGCACTCTTTTTTTCGAAAGGAAAGTATTTCCTTTTCACCTCAGGTACCACAGGTTGGAAACCTAACCCAGGAAGATTGGCAGTATCAGATAATCTGACAGGCGAATGGAAATCTCTCGGCAATCCTTGCAGAGGTACAGAAGATGAAAATAAAATTACTTTCGGTTCACAAAGTACATTTATTCTTCCTCTTAATGAGAAAAAGAATATATTTGTCTATATGGGCGACAGGTGGACTCCTCAAAATCTTTCAGATAGCAGGCATATCTGGCTTCCGGTAGAATGGGAAAATGGATATCCTGTAATCAGATGGTATGATGAGTTGGATATTAAGAAGCTTAAGTGATTATTGATTAGTAATCTAAAATAAAACAAATGAATATGAAGAAGTTAAACTTGATTTT
>JAPLEC010000010.1 GCA_026391515.1 Bacteroidia bacterium
GTTTGCCGGTGAGCATGATAAAGTCGCCAGAGGGATATTATTTAAAAATACTGTTAATAATATTTCAACGGGTATTATGTCCTTTAGGACTTCTTTTGCGGAAGCAGACTTGATTTTTTCTATTTCAACTTTTTTGCCTAATTTCAAATTAAAAATATAGGTTTTAGACTTTTATAATTTTTGCTGCACATGCCTTGAATTCCGGAATCTTCGCCTTTGCATCAAATTTTGGATTTGTAAGCATGTTTGCTGGTGAATCAGCATAATGAAACGGCACAAATATGACACCCTTTTTTATCTTTGAAGATACCGATGCTTTTGCCGTAATACTGCCTCTTCTTGAGTCAATTTTAACTTTATCTCCGTCTTTGATTTTTAATAATTTAGCGTCTTCATCATTTATCTGGACAAAGTTCAAGGGAGCAATTTCGTTTAAGCCTTTGCTCTTGCCTGTCATCGTCCTTGTATGAAATTGATAAAGTATCCTGCCAGTTGTAAGAATTAAGGGATAGTCGCCATCAGGGATCTCTGCGGGAGGCTGATACTGCACAGGAATAAACCTGCCCTTTCCTCGAGTGAAATTCTTAGCATGTAAAATGCTCGTTCCGGGATCATCGCTATCCCTGCAAGGCCATTGCAGACCGTTATCTTGTATCCTTTCATAGTTTACTCCGCCATAAATAGGAGTCAGCCTTGCTATTTCATCCAGTATTTCAGACGGATGATTATAATGCATTTGATACCCCAATGCGGATGAAATCATACAGATGATTTTCCAGTCTGCCATCGCCTTCCCAGGAGGGTTTAGCGCTTTTCGCACTCTTTGGATTCGTCTGTCAGTATTTGTAAATGTTCCATCTTTTTCTGCGAAACATGCTCCAGGTAAAATTATATCTGCAAATTCTGCAGTTTCTGTTATAAAAATATCCTGAACTACCAGAAATTCGAGTTTTTTTAAACTTTGTGCGACATGAATTAGGTCGGGCTCGCTGAGCATCGGGTTTTCACCCATGATATATAATGCCTTTATTTTGCCCGAAACTGCTGCCTCAATCATTTCTGTAACTGCAAGTCCACTTTTTGCCGGAAGTTTTCGCTCCCAATTTTTTTCAAATTTTTCTCTTGCTGTGCTGTCTTCAACAAGCTGATATCCGCTTAAGTAATCTGGGAGAGCTCCCATATCACACGCACCCTGAACGTTATTCTGTCCTCTAAGAGGGTTAACGCCAGTACCTTTTCGGCCAATATTTCCAGTCATCATTGCTAAGTCTGCTACGGCAATAACATTATCAGTCCCGCATGTATGCTGTGTTATACCCATTGCATAAAATATTGAAGCGCTATTTGCAGCGCCGTAAATCTCTGCAGCTTTTATCAGATCACTCTCGTCAACCCCTGATATTTCCGCAACCTTAGAGGGTGTATAATTTTTAAAACATTGCTTGAAGTTATCAAAATCTTCTGTTCTTTTATTAATGAATGTTTTGTTTTGAAGATTTCTTTTGTAAATAATATTCATTATGCCTAAAAGGACTGCAATATCTGTTCCAGGTTTTTGTTTCAGATGAACTGCTGCATATCTGGTTATGGGAATATCCCGGGGGTCAATTACAATTAGTTTCAGGTTGCCTGCAATAACCGATTTTATTATTTCATAGCTTATTACCGGATGGGCTTCAGTGGTATTGGAGCCAATAATTATTGCAGCATCCGAGTATTTAATATCATCAATGGAATTTGTCATTGCACCGCTTCCAAAAGTCGGGATTAATCCTGTAACGGTTGATGCATGACATAACCTGGCGCAGTGATCAATATTATTTGTTCCGATTACTACCCGTGCCAGTTTAGACATTAAAAAATTTTCTTCATTTGTGCATTTTGCCGAGCTCAATATTCCAATAGAATCGGGACCATATTTTTTAATAATTTCAGCTAGTTTTGAAGACACTGTCTTTATGGCTTCATCCCAGCCTATTTTCTTAAAATCACCATTACTTTTCCTGGCAAGAGGACTTGAAATTCTTTTTGGGTCACTGATGAAATCATGTCCAAATCTCCCCTTGACGCATAAGCTGCCTTGATTTAAATTCTCTCCTACATCAGAAGTTACACAAATAACTTTATTATCTTTTACGTGCAGGTTTATAACACATCCCACACCGCAGTAAGGGCATACGGTCTTGATTTTAGATGCTTGC
>JAPLEC010000310.1 GCA_026391515.1 Bacteroidia bacterium
TATCTGTACGGTGAATTGTTCATCCCTATGTTTTCCCGTGAAGACGAAGCAGTAGAAAAATACAGGCTCAGTACAGGAATTGAATATTCACTCTCCAAAAAACATTCAATAGAAGCCGAATATATTTTTGAACACGATTACAGACCAGATCTGGTAAATAGTCATATTTTATCTATATGCTATAATCTGAAATTTTGAAAAACTAAGCACTACATTTTACTCACCGACAAACCATATCCATATTATACAATCTCTAAGCTAAAATTATGAAAACGAAAAACTTTCCCGCACTGGTAATTATAATTTTTCTTATTCCATTTTATTCTTACGGCCAGGTCGTGCCCGAACGCCAGTGGCCCGGATATCGTGGTTATTTATCCTCAGGTGTGCTTGATAATGCAAATCTGCCATCAACATTCGACCTGCAGAAGATGATCAACATAAAGTGGAAAATAAGCATACCCGGAATGGGAATTTCCAGTCCGGCTATATGGGGGGATAAATTATTTATTACAACTGCAATAAGCGATGCTGATAAAGCAGGATTCAAACCCGGCCTCTATGGTGATGTTACTTCAGTTAATGATACGTCGGTACATGCCTGGAAGATCTATTGCATAGATAAAAACACAGGGAAAATAATCTGGGAAAGAACTTCGCATATAGGTGTGCCAAAAATGAAGCGACATCCCAAGTCAACGCATGCGAATCCTACAGCTGCCGTTGACGGTAAGTACGTTGTTGTATTTTTTGGATCAGAAGGGCTCTATTGTTATGATTTTAATGGCAACCTGCAATGGCAAAAGAACTTCGGAGTATTGAAATCTGTTTGGGTTACTATGAAAAATGCGGAATGGGAATTTGCAAGTTCACCCATAATTTACAATGATGCGGTAATAATCCAGTGCGATGTTCTGGAAAATTCATTCCTCGCATCCTACGATCTTAAAACCGGTAAGGAACGATGGAAAGTGTCCAGGGGTGAATATCCTGGCTGGTGCACACCTAATATTTATTCTTATGAAGGCAAAACATATATTACCGTAAATGGTTTCAAGCACAGAGGAAGTTATGATTTTGAAACAGGGAAAGAAATTTGGAAAATGTCCGGAGGAGGAGATATCCAGATACCTACCCCAATAATCGGTAACGGACTTATATATTTTAACAGTGCCCATGGACGGAATTCTCCGATCATAGCTGTCAAAAAAAGTGCATCCGGTGATATTACTCTCAAGGAAGGTGAAACATCAAATTCCGGAATTCTCTGGAGCAAGCCACGCGGAGGTTCTTACATTCATACATTGCTTCTTTATAATAACCGTCTCTATAATATGAACTGGAATGGCATTATTAATTGCCTTGATCCTTTAACAGGAAACACAATATATGACTCAAAACTTGGCCAGACAAAAAGCTTTATTGCTTCACCTGTTGCATCTGACGGGAAAATATATATTGTTGATGAGGAAGGAACAGTATATATCATCGGGGATGAAGATACATTCAAACTACTTGGTGAGTTCCCATTGAATGATATCTGCATGACAGCACCTGCTATTACTGATGGTATTATCTTTTTCAGAACCCAGCATTACCTCGTTGCAGTCGGTAATAACTAAGCTATTCTTTTCTCAGCTGAATCACAAGCTTTTTACTGTTGACACCTCTGACAGACAGCCACAGAGTAAGTAATCCAACTATTAAAATAGCAAAAATCATAATCAGAATAATGTTCCATGGCATCTCATAGTTGCCTTTTATTGAGGGTAAAGTGGCAATAAGTCCTGAAGATGTTCCGGTAAGAATTCCCCATAAAAGAACTAAAACCTGATCCCCAAAAATCAGAGTTTTGATCTTGTTTTGGGTGTATCCTGATGCCATCATCAAAGCAAATTCACTTTTTCGCTGGTTAAAGTTTCTCATCAGGACAAATCCTAATCCGATCACACCAAGCACTATTCCGAAAACTCCGAGAACAGTAAATACATTAAGATATGTGTTTATAACCTGAAAAAAGGATGCAAGCTTTTCGGCAGCAGTTTCCGATGAGAATCCATATTCTGAGAGTCTTTCATTCAGTGTGTTCAGGTAAAGTTCAGATAACTCAGGCTTTCCTGTAATAAGGAATATTGAACTCCCCGGAACTGAAGGGAAGTATTTCATGAAATTCTTTTCTCCGATAAGCAAATATCCCTGGAATACTGACGATTTGAGTCCTCCACAAATTATGATATTCAACAGTCCCTGGTTTTCGGTCCTGAAAAAGATCGTGTCTCCGATCTTTAATTTAAGACCCCATTGCAACACTGTCTGATCAGCAATTCCATAAATGGTATTATTCACCGGAAGCTCATCAAGAAGGGACCATGGATTTTTATCTGCCGCGATTTTAATCTTTGATGCAAATGAAAATGATCTTCGTTCTATAAAGTCTGAAGGATCAATTCCAAGAACCGAAGGTACAGAAACATAATTCAGATTCAGACAGCTTGCATCATCGCCGGATAATCTTTTAGCCTGGACAAATTTAAGATCCTTCAGCTCTTCTTCATCAAGACCAAACTCTGTTTTCCCCTTCGCGGCGTTAAGATCTTCTTTTACCGGGATAGCCGATTCAGCCCACAGCAGATATCCTCCTGTACCTCCCGAAGGGAGCAGCATTTTATCAGTAATTTCAAGTCTGTTTGCGCCCGTAATTATTATTGCAAAAATACCGGCCGCAATAAACATCACCGGTACTATAGCATGCTCGGGATGGAAAAAATAAAACCGCCGTGAATAATTAGTTTTAAAGTTATCTGCTGCTTTAACAGATCCATCTTTTCTTATGAAATAATATCGCAGCACCAGAATCAAAGTTGCAAATAAAAACGACCCTCCAATAAAAGAAAGTAATGTTGAATAATCATGCAAAATCATTGAGAAGATAATGGCAGCGACTGTAATTATAGAGGTAAAGAGGATGGATATGTTATTCTTATGAACTGAATGTGTTATTAATTCACCAGTTTTAGGTTTGCTTAGATTCTTAAGAAACACCTTTACTTTAAAGAGAATCAATAATGAGGTAATCAGTAACGTAAGCAAAAAACCATATAGGAGCTGCACAATGCTGAATTCAGACGAAAGAGTATTTGTCTGAACCGCACCGTTCCACACTGTATTTAGCGCTTTGATAATTAATGTATTAACCAGATATCCAAGAAAGACACCAAACAAGGCTCCGGTACCGGCAAGGAATATTATCTCCAGAAATAGTTGCTTTTCTATTACTCTGTTTCTGAATCCAAGAGCATAATATGTCCTTATCTGACTTCTCCTGGAATCAAAAAACAGAGATATGGCCATTGAGAGCAGAATCATGCAGGATATTACAATAAAAAAGCTAAGGCTCAGGAACAGAACGCTGAAGTCAACTCCGCCTTCAGCAGCATTATTAGTCGATTTTTTGATGTCAGATACTGTGAAACCTGTTTTTACCGGGTCAAACAAACCGGTCAGCTGTTCTTCGATATCAGGTAATTGCATTGATTGAGGAAACCTGATAGCAGTGGCTGTGCCGAAATTATTTCCCCAAATCTTTTCCCCGGTATTATAACTGATGAAAGCTTTAGGAGTACCCTTAAATTCATTCCAGTAATTTTCATCCTTCTCCCTGATCCTGTCCATCAGTATGGGGACTCCGGCATCCCAGTCAGAACACGTTGTACTTCCCGAGATTCCTGGGAAATCGGGCATAAGGGAAGGATCTGAATATTTGCTGTCATTATCAACTATGCTGCTGATAATGAAGCATTTGTTATTCTCCTCAAGCATGTGGCCATAACCCGGATTGTACCAGGTTACTATAAGAGAATCTCCTTTTCTTGCTCCAAGATCATTGGCAAGCCATCTGTTAATGATTATCCCGTCGTCCTTTAAAACCGGAATAAGAATTGAAGGCAGGGCGGATATAAAAGAGTAGGGTGTATTTTTACTTTTTATTGAAAAATTATTACCAAGGTATGTGATGACTGGAGATGCTGAAGGAATTTTTTTTATAATCCCGGTAACTATAGTACTGTCAATAAATATCCTGTCTGAAATTAATTCCGGTTCTCCTGTTTTCTCCGAGCGTCGTAGCGAAAGACCAACGTCAGATGGGGATAATATCCCCGGCAGAACATCTGAAACAGAAGTAATATCGCTGTTTTGAATTAAAAGCCTGTTTGCTTTGTGACCTTTATTACTATCGGGAAATATATCAGAAATGTTCATGAAAATATTCACCGGAATGATCTGGCTGATGCCAAGAGAAAAATTACCCATTTGCTGAGGTGTCAGTATCTTACTCACCTTCAGAACTTTTGATCCCGTATTTTTTTCAGATGGTGCGAACGGGGCATTCGCCGGAATCGGATCAATATTTTTGAAATGTATTATTATTTCATCACCGGGATTTATTTCGAGTTGCTGAGCCAGTCGAGAATTAATTGCAATCGTACCGGGCTGAATATAGACGGAATCAACAGAATTAAACCGGAAGAAATCATTCCAGATACCGAAAATCTTAATATTCAGTGCAGTTTTGCCTGTAGAGAAATTCTGGCAATAGCCCTCTGCCTCGAGTATTGAAACAGCTTTTTTACCAGTAGCTGATGCTATTTTCCCGGCTAGCTTTGCGTCGAAATACCTGAGCCCCGAACTGATTATCACGTCTGTATTTCCGAGCTTTTCAGAACCGGTTCTTTTCAAAGTGCTCCTCACAGAATAGCCTGTAAAGAGTGAACCGGTAATGACAGCCGAAAGTAAAGCAACAATAACAATCTGATACACAGCATCTTTTCTGTTATAGAGAATTGACCTTGCGATTGTTTTTAGCAGATAATGCTTCATCAAGTCCGGATTTTATGAATCAGCTGGTCAGCTTTCCATCCTGCAGCTTCAGGTGCAGTTTCATTTTAACAGCCATTTCAGCAGAATGAGTAGCAACGATTAATGTTATTCTGAATTCCTTGTTCAATTCAACAAGAAGAGTTCCAAGCCGATCTGCATTTTTCGCATCCAGAGAGCCAGTCGGCTCATCAGCAAGAAGAACAGATGGTTTGTTTACCAGGGCTCTTACAAGTGTGACGCGCTGAGCTTCACCACCAGATATCTGAAACGGGTATTTGTCCACTAAAGAGGTGATCCCGGTTTTTTCCATAAGCAGATTGGCATGTTTCTCTTTATCGGTATATTCATTTGTTGTAATTTTATTTGCAAATAATGGCAGCATTATATTCTCTTTCACCGTAAGATGCGGAAGCAGGAGATGGTCCTGGAAAATAAAACCAATATTTCTGTTTCTGTAGAAAGCCGATTCGTCGGGAGTTAAACCAAGTATGGATTTTCCCATGAAAAGGATATCTCCGGAATCGGGCCGATCGAGTGAACCAATTATATTTAATAGAGTTGTTTTACCTGAACCTGAAGGCCCTGTTATTGCAACAGAGTCGCCTTCATTGACATCAAGATTCAGATTGTCCAGAACAACACCTCTCTGGACAAAAGATTTAGAAATATTTTCCAGCCTGAGCATATCTGTGAATTGTATTTTTTAGTACAAAGTTTATACCTTATTATATATCTCCGATAAGCCAACAGACATTTCTTCCAGTGAAAGCTTTGATATGACTCCTTTTCTTCCGGCATCTCCAAGCGAGATTCGCAGGTTTGCATCTGAAAGCAGCTTGTGCAATGTCTTAACTAATTCTTCCTTATTGTCGGGTGAATAGGTCATGCCTCCGCCTGTCATCTCAATAATCTCAGGAAAAGATCCTGTTGCCGGCTGTGCTACAGGAATCCCTGCACCATTAGCTTCGAGAATGTACAAACCATATCCATCATATTTCCTGACCGGAACGCTTATAACATCAATATTATTAAAGAATTCCATTTTTTTATCTCCCATAAATTCCGGATAGATCTTTACGCTGCTCTGGAATCCATTCTCGCTTATCTTTTTAATCTGTTCAGCAATAAATGGTTTATCGTCACCTGTAAATCCACCACATACATGGAGTGTCAGGTCAGGAACGAGCCCTTTCGATTTCAGATCAATGAAAGCATCTGTGAGCTTATCAAATCCGTTATGATAATTAACCCGACAGAAATACCCTAAAGCCGGTGGCCTTGATGTTCCTTTAAAATATTCGGTGCTCTCAGGATTAAATCCAAGCGGAACAACATTAATATTCTCACCTGTCAACCCTGTCTTCTTAATAAATAATTCCTTGTAGTACCTGCTGGGTGTAATAAAGCTGTCAACATGAACAGCTTCCTTTGCGATCAATTCCCATGCCTTACTCTGGAATGGTTCAGCCATGTCGTCAATCCAGTCATCCTCATTCAAGAGAGAACAGACAATTTTGATTTTCATTCTTTGCTTCAGCTGTCGTGCTAATCCAAGAATGAGCGCATTTGAAAGGTGAATGATATCCGGCTTACCCTCTTTTATGAGGTATTTAACCAGTCTGCCAACTTCATTTTTCCGGAAAGCGTTATCACCTTCTATCATGTTAAGTGTCAGATCCTCAAAGCCTTCTGTTCTTGTCGTTCCTGCCTGTCGTGCAGCCAGCTTTAAGAACGGACCTGCATTTAAAATCTTTTCAAGGAAAGAGGGCATATTTCTGAACAATCTGAACTTATCTCTCAGGTACATCGAAATTGCACCGAAAAATACCTGGTTATCGAAACCTTCTTCAACATTTGATTTATAAGGCGGAAGATAGAGCGGGATAGCTTTTGCTGTTATTCCGGGAACTTTTCGGATTGCCCTTATGTAAAGCATATCACGGTAGCAATTTCCACAATAAAATGATCCACCAGATCCTGTTATAAGATAAACTATCTTCATATTATTTCTTCTCTGTGTCTCTCTGTGGTTCTCCGGATTTCCTCTGTGTAACAAGAAAAACTTACACAGAGTCGCACAGAGGAGCACAGAGTTCCACAGAGGTTGTTATTTATTTAGTGCCAAATGCTAATAATCTTCCATCTTCAGTTAGAAAGTAAAACCGGTTATTGGTTACAGCCGGTGAACTGCTGATTGGAGCACCTGCATTAAAGCTCCATTTTTTCTTCCCATCTGAAAGTCCTACAAGATAAATATTTCCATCATTGCTTCCGAATAATATTTTCGATGAAGATATTACCCCTGAACCCGTTACTCTGCCATTGGTTCTGAACTTCCATATCTGCTTCCCTGTTGCAGCATTATAACAATAAAGGTATTTATCTTCATTTCCGATAACGACTGAATTATTTCTGACAGCCGGAATTCCAAGGATTGATCCGGAGTTTTCATTGGCAGCTTTCTTCCATACAATTTTTCGTGCAGTCAGATCAAGACAATAGAAGTTGCCGTCATAGTCTCCAAAGTATGCTTTCTGATCAGAAAGGGCAGGAGAGGCCGCAATATAGACGCTGATATTCACGGTATCCTTCTCTTTTCCTGTCATGGGATCTACAACCCGTATAATTCCGTCACAGCCCCCGAACACTATTTTATTATATGCAACAGCAGGAGTCCCGTTTATATAATTTTCTGTCTCGAGCTTCCAGAGAAGTTTTCCCGAAACAGGATCGACACAGTGGAGGAAATAATCATAGCTTCCGAATATTATTCTGGATTTCTTACCTGCATTCCAAACATTTGCTGAGCCAACAATCTGATTACCTGTTGAATACGACCATTCAAGCTTTCCTGTTAATTTATTAACAGCACGAAGCACTCCATCAGAAGAACCTGTGATAATGATCTGGTCATAAACAAGAGGAGGTGCTTCAATCGGACTTCCGGTCTCAAATTTCCATCTGATCTTGCCATTTTCACTTGCTATTGCAAAGAGAGTCCCTTTTTTATTCCCAAAATAAATAATTCCGCCACTAACCACAGCAGAAGATTTCGTTACATCTCCTGAGGCTACACTCCATAAAAGTTTTGGATTGTCGGAAATTTCATAATCAGATTTTCCACATAAGTCAGTCTTCCCCCTGAATATTGGCCAGTCGCTGCTTTGGCCCTGTAATTGACCAGAAACTGCAAGAAAGAGCAATATTTTACCAATCCACTTCATCTTCATTTTTCTGCAATACAATATAGATTTACCTTTCCTCTTATATAGATTTTCTTTTCCGAGAATGCAGGGGTGCAATCAGCATTTTCACCAAGAGGGGAGTTTGATAGAATCCTTAATTTGCCACCTGCTTCGACAATATGCATTATTCCGGCGCGATCAAGCATCCATACCTTTTTATCACAAATAATTGGCGAAGCATAAAAAGGATTATCAAAATAATGGGTCCAGAGAGTGTCTCCGGTTTCGGAGTTATAACAGGCCACATCACCATATCCGGTAGTAATAAACAGGCATGTGTTATTGGCAACAGGGCTTGATACATCAGGAGTATAAGTGTTATCATCCCAGACTTTTGATCCGTCCTTGCCTGGCTTTAGCGCAATTAATTTATAATAATCTGTTACCGCATAGACCATTTTGCTGTTCACAGCGAGTGCCGGCACAACATCACCTGATACTCCCGGCAGACTCCATAATTCTTCTCCGGTAACAGGATTATATGATGAAACGTTGGGATTCCCGTTTATCAATAATTGCGGTTCTCCGTCAAAAGTTGCAAGTACAGGAGATGAATTTACAGGACGACCATTCCTGGGTGTTTCCCATTTCTGTTCTCCGGTATTTAAGTTATATCCTGACAGGGTGATTTTATCCTGGCTGTCATACTGGACAAGCAATAATTTATCATAAATCACAAGTGAAGCAGAATATCCATAAGTGCTTTGCGGAACGCCAACATTTTTTGCCCACTTAAGTTTTCCATCGTGATCATAACAGATAAGGTTGCCGTTTCCAAAAATTGCACAAACAACCTTTTCATTGAGTGCAGGTGTCGGAACAGCCATGCCGGCCTCGTTATCAGATTCAGGTACCACTATTGAATATCCCGGGAAATCTGATCCGGAACCTGTCCAGAGAATTTTCCCGCTGTTCTTGTCAATACAATAGATTTCAAATTTACTTCCATCAGCGCCGGTCAGGAAAAGCTTGTTGCCCCATATCACAGGTGAGCTTTTTCCGGATTTGGGAACAGTAATTTTCCATTTTATATTTTTACCCTCACTTCCGTTCCATTCTGTCGGGAATCCCTTGCCTCCGGCAATTCCCCGACTTCCTTCTCCACGGAAGAATGGGTAATTGATATCGCCTGGAAGGTCGATATCTTCCGGAATTACCGAGGTTTCTGATCCTGTTGATGATTTTCCGGTTGCAGGAAGCTCTGATCGCATAATAAATGATGAAACAATTGCGATAACAGTTACTAAACCTGCAGCTATAATCAGATATCGTCTGCCTCTTCTTCTTTCCACGATAATATCAGGTTTGTCGGGACGCAAAGAACGTGCAGGCTTTTCATTACCTGCAATAAGCCGCTGGAAAACTACAAAGACAATGGCACCGGCAAGCAGGAGATAAGAACCTGTTTCAACCTGCCATCTCGAGGAGAAATACGCTTTCCTTGCCATCAGATCCATTGACCTTACCTGTTCGGCCTTCTCTGCGCTGGCCGGATCTTTGTCAAATTGCTCCTTTACTGAAAGCAAAGCTGGATTGTCAAGAGGATTAATCTTTTTAAGCTGTACCAGGCTTAAAATAATAGTAATGGCAACTACGAGAGTGAATACCCCTGCAGCAAGGCTTATACCTTTAAATATACTGACTTCTTTTTCTGAAAGCTTCATTTTTCAAGTCTCTATCTTAACAGGACAAAATTTAAAGCACTTTCCGCAACTGTAGCATCTGCCACGATCAGGCTCATATTCTGTTCGTATGTTCCTGACTGTTAATCGAAAAAGGCCTATTCCCAGTGATAATCCGAGAAATATTCCCACCCATGGAGCACCTTTCCTGAACCTGCCGATGATGAACTGTTCTTCCTGAAACAGTTCAACTTCGGTTTTTCCCGATTCGTAGAAAGCAATTGCCGATTTCGAAACAGCTTTTATTCCTTTTTCTTTTTCAAGCCGGACCTCTCTGGCAAGTTTGACATTTTCGTTTACAACCGCAAGTTCAGGAGCGAGGTTGTAAAAGATAACAGCAAACGCAGCTGCAAGAACAGGTATCATAAGGAAGTAAATAAGAGATCCCTTCCATTTCTTTTGAGATTTTTCTGTTTCCTGAACCGGATCTGACTGAAGAATTGCATCATATGGACAGCCCGATTCACATAAACGGCAATTTTTGCATTCCGCAGGAGAGATTGTTAGATGCTTTACGGAAAAACGTGAGAAAATATTCTGAAGCACACCATAGGGACATAAATATCTGCAATATGGGCGGTTGACGAAGATGCCGACAATGAGTAAAAGCGAGCCAAAAATTATCATTGTACATGGAGCATCGAGCCTGAAAATACCGACAAACGGATCGTAGCGGCAAATGAGGAACTGGCTTTTAGTTGCGGAAAATAATACTGAAATGCCAAGGTAAACAAATGGGAGCGTTGCAAGAACTGATTCAACAGTCTTAGGCACTCTGACCTGTTTGAATCCTATCAGTTCCTGGATTGCTCCATGAGGACAGACTCCGGCACAAAAAACACGTCCAAAAAGCAATGCAGCGATAAGCGGCAATATAAAGAAAAGAAGCGCTGGTAAAGGCACAGAATAGTTGTCATTAAAAAGTGCCAGTGACAGATTTTGAATTGAACCGATCGAGCAGATACAACCCTGTCTGTAAAATCCGAAATATGCAAGAGAAAATAGAGAAATCCATGACAAACCCTGTCTTGATCTCTTTTTAAGCATCATCCAGGCAACGGCTAACAATGCTATTGCCAGAACAGCTACATCCATATATTCCCACATAGGTCCGCGCTGATTGAGAAACTGATGGGTAGGGAAGGTGTACCACCCTTCAAATTCAGGCCGTGGAAACCTTTGCTGCTGGGCATAGAGAACTGTATGCCAGACAAACAGGACTGCAAGTATTAAATAAGGAATATATTTTTTCAACTTCATTTCCAAAATCAAATTTACTTTTCTCCCCTTAGCCTTAAGGGGAGATGTCGCGACCAGAGGGAGCGACAAAGGGGTTCGTTTAACCCACCCCTAACCCCTCCCGGGAGGGGAATTTTGTATGAGCACCTTTCTTATATATGGCTCCTCTGCTGGCACCTTTAACACCGCATCCGATGGGCATTTGCGTGCAATAGCGCATTGATTGCAGTTAACACACAGGTTATGCATTATCTGTAAATAGAGTGACCCGTTTCCGAAATCGCCACAACCCTTGACACACTTCGAACATCCGTCGCATAATGTCTCATCAATTGTGTACTCAAAATATGGCTCTTCAACAAATCTTCGCCTTATTGCACCGGTAGGACAGAGCTGATCCTCAGCAGCTGTGCTGTACGACTTTGCTCCCTGACGAAGATAGCCGGGACAAAAATCACAGTACCCGCACATCGGGAATGCATTTGTGCATTTGACTGCTGAAGGTGTCATAACACAGTTCGTTTTGCATAGTTCGCAGCTTGTGCATTTGTATGGGTCAATCTGCCAGACATAGCCTTTAGCTTCTGTTTTCCTTGCAAGAATGACCGGCAATGCCAAAACCGGAGCTGCAATAATTATCCTGCCAGCGGTTTTAACAAAATCACGTCGCGATTCGGGTTTATTTTTCTGTTCTTCCATTCTTCTTCAGATAAAATGTTGAACAATCAGATTCACCTTTACAAATCCCTTTTCCCGGGCATGAAGAACAATCATTGCCGGCAGCAGTTCTGCTGCCAGTTATTGCAGCCGTAAAAGCCAGAAGACCGAACAAAAGGAATCGTACCACTTTATTCAAGAACTCTTTTCTATTCATACTATCCTGAATTGTCTTCAAAATTACTAATCGTTAATTTATGAACTTATTCTTTTTTGCCAATATCTAAACAGAGCATGTTATGTGAATCTCTAATTATCAGGTATCTGCCAGCTAGAGCCATTGGGCTCCAGGCTTCAATTGCATTAAATATTTTATGGCTCGATACAAGTTCTGCTTTATTGTTTTCAATTTTAAAGAGGTATAATGTTCCTTCGTCATCAAGGAGGTACAACTTATCACCACTCATGATCAGCGGGCCCATGCCTTTTCCAAATCTGCTTTCTTTTCCGCTTGACCAGACAGGAGTTATCAGATTGGATTTATTATAACAGGCTAGTTGTTTTTTAAGTGCACCTGCATTTTCAGGCAAAACAGCCCACAGATTATCACCTTTAAATATTGGAGTTTGCTGTTCATTTGCAATTCCTTCAGATGCTTTATGCTGCTCAACCAAAGAAGCTGTATAGCCGGACGCATCCATAATGATTCTTATTCTTGCAGCACCTGCTCCATAGCTGCCAAAGGCAATCAATTCGCCATTTCCAAGGTAAACAGGAGAGGCTACCGCTATTGAAGGACTCCACTCTTTTGTATCCCATAACATTTTTCCTGTGTCATCCCCATCAGCTGAAACGCCACATACACCACCTAATGCAGCGTACACGTACATCTTCTTACCATGAATAATCATAGGGATTATTGAGGTGTGCGACATCTTTAGCGAATCAGGATTTTGTGTTTTCCAGATTACTTTTCCGGTGGCACAATCAACTCCGATCATCAGGGCTTTCCCTCCGGGAGCAATAACAGCTATATTATTGTCAATCAAAGGACACTGGCCCACATAAAAATCGGGTGTAACGCGTCCTTTAACATTGCCTGGATTGCCATACTCTTTTTCAAGGTCAATTGTCCAGAGAAGGTTGCCATTGATAGGATCTACGCACATTACATGAGATCTTGGTCCAATGGTGACAACATATTTATCTGTAACTGCAGGGATAGTTCTGGAATACCCGTGATTGCGTTTAAGCTCAACATTGTACCATCTTCGCCAAAGCTCAGTACCGGATTTAAGCGAGAAGCACCTGAGCATATCAGCCTTTCGCTTTTCATTGTAATCAAGGATATAAACCCGGCCGTTCCTTACAGCCGGACCTGCATATCCTTCGCCAAGGGTGGTCTTCCAGACAATTGGAGGGCCTGAAGTGTCCCATGTTTCAGCAAGAGGAGTATCGTCTTTGCTTATATTATCGTAATCCGAACCCCTGAACCTTGGCCAGGTGCCTGGAATTACTTCATCGATGTGATTCAGCGTATCAAAAAATTCCCCGATAATTACGGAATCCGATATCGGTTTGATTGCAGGCCTGTTATCCATACCAGGCATACGCTTGACTACATTGTACGAAGGTGTGGCAAGGATCCACCAAAAGAAAGCCGCTATTAAAATAATTATAGCTAAGCTTAATACAATTATGCTATTTTTCTTTCCTGATAGCATGTTCTATTCCTATTAGGCTTAATCTCTAATTCCTTGCACAATTTAGCCCCCCTTTAGGGGGGGATGGGGGGCGCAAATATTTATTTTGCTTTTATAGAATAAACAGCCAGATAGTCACCATGTCGCAGAAAAAGCCTTCCTTTATCTATCACAGGATGAGCCCAGTACGGTCCTTCACCTTTAGTAACTTTGAATGAACTGATTATATCAAGCTTTTCACTGTTTGGTCTTACCAGAGCGACATTTCCGCTCTTTTCTTCATATATATAAAGCAAGCCTTCAGCTGAAATTATTGATCCTTTATTGTTCCAGAGAGTTATCCACATAGTCTTTCCGGTTGTCCAGTCGACACAAATCCACCTGCCCATTTGGTTATTATCATGAGTGGAGCTGTAGATATAATTTCCAATAAGCACCATCCCTCCGACATGAGGATTTATATCAGGATTCTTCCAGACCAGCTCAGGTTCCTTACCGTCAAAATATATCCTGATCTTTGCTGAAGTCTGCCCGTAACCATTAGCCATAAAGATGAAACCATCTCTGTAAATTGGTGTATGAATGTAATTCTTACCACCTCTCTGGTCAGCGTTTACTGATCCAAAGTTGAATTTCCAGATAAGTTTACCATCAGCGGCATTTACACCTATTATATATGTTGTGGTACAAGTTACTATTACTTTCATTCCCTTCTCTTCAATCAGAAGGGGATTTACATATTGTGAACCTTCATTTAACGACGGAGTCTCCCAGACAACATCCCCGTTTTTGATATTGAATGCCACCATTGCTGCTTTATTCCCGCCTGGTGTTACTATTACTTTATTATCTACAACAACAGGTGATTCGGTTATTCCAAATCTTGGTACTGAAGCACCATATTTATTATAGTAATCTACCATCCAGATGATTTTACCCTCTGTTGAAACACATGACAGCTCACCCTGACCGCTGACAACAAAGATATTCCCGTTTGAGAAGGTTGGGGTGCACCTGCTTTCAGGGGCGCTGTTAACTTTTGACATATTCCCGTATTTCATATCCCATTTCTTCTTTCCGTCCTGGGTAAAAGCAGTAAGCTTATCCTTGGTGCTATCGATGCCAGTAATGTAAATAGCATCATTTGTCACAGTGGCGCTTGAATAGCCCATCCCGATACCGTTCGCTTCCCAGAGAAGTGTTGGCCCTGCTTCAGGCCAGACTTTCAATAATCCCGTTTCATTATAAATGCCTGTTCTGCCCGGTCCGCGCCATCCTGCCTGCTGGCTAAACGCATTACCTGTAATCGTAAAAAGTAAAACTGCAACAGTGATTGTGAAAAAATATTTCTTCATAATAATTCTTTTTTAATTTAAGTTTTGCAATATAGAAAAATGTACTCAACAAAATATTAAATATTGTACCAACTATATCAACTTTTTGAAGAATGGAAATTTATTTAACAAAATTTAATAATTTCAGCAATTTTAGAATATTAATATATTTTATAAATAACTTATTTCTAATTATATTTATTAACTTAAATAATATATTTACT
>JAPLEC010000391.1 GCA_026391515.1 Bacteroidia bacterium
CCCGATGATACTATAATCGGTAACGTAACTCAATTGTCACCCGCAATTAATGCCGATACCAGGACTTTCAAAGGCACTGTTTCCATTGATAATCAGGATTATCTTCTGCGCCCCGGGATGTTCGTCAAAGCGGATATTATAACAAACCACAAAGACACGGTAATTGTAATCCCAAAGAGTATTGTTCTTTCGCGACAGAAAGGGAAGACAGTATTTATTGTTGACCGTGGTGTTGCTGCAGAACGAATTATTGAAACCGGACTTGAAAATGTTATTGATGTTGAAGTAGTCAGGGGTCTTGCAAAAAATGAACGTGTTGTTATAAGCGGTTTTGAAACCCTCGGCAACAAATCAAAGGTGAAAATCATTAAGTAACTGACATGAACAGGATTGCTCAATTTGCTGTAAGATATCCTGTCACAGTACTGATGCTGGTGCTGGGTATTATCCTTCTTGGATTTATCTCTTTTGGTAAGCTGGGGACTGATCTGTTTCCTAATCTCAATAACCCGAAGATCTACATCGAGCTTAACGCGGGTGAGAAGCCTCCTGAAGAGATTGAAAAAAATTATGTTGATAAGATTGAATCTCTTGCAACGCGCCAGAGCGATGTCGTCCAGGTATCGTCGGTTTCAAAGGTCGGTACTGCTACAATAACAGTTGAGTATGACTGGAACAAGGATATGGATGAAGCATTCCTGGACCTGCAGAAGGAACTGAACGCATTTAGCCAAAACTCTGATCTTCAGAATTTTACTATTTCCCAGTATGATCCTAATGCTTCGCCGGTCATGATTGTCGGACTGAAAAATGACCGAATCACCGACATGGATGAACTCCGTAAAGTGGCCGAAAATTACATCCGCAACGAACTTGTAAGAATTGAAGGTATCGCTGATGTAAGACTGGTAGGGAAAGAAGAGAGTGAAGTTGTTGTTGAGACAAACAAGTACCTTCTTGAATCATTCGGGCTTACATCGGACGGAATTGCCGCACAGATAAACAGTTACAACAGGAATGTTTCAGGAGGTTCAATCGTTGATATGGGTACGAAATATGTCGTAAAAGGAGTCAGCGTTCTTGAAGACCTTGAAGATCTTGGAAATATAATTGTCGGTTTCAAACAATCAGCAACAACCGGTACGTCAGCAATTCAGGGTACAGCCGCTTCTTCATCTTCAACACGGGTTCCGGTTTACCTGAGAAATGTTGCAAAAATCGGATTTGCAAATAAAGATCCTGAAAATATTGTTACAATCAACGGAGAAAGATGTATAGGATTATCCATTTATAAAGAACCAAAATTCAATACTGTCGATGCTGTTAAAAGTCTTAACAAGGCAATAATTGACCTGGGAAAAGCATTGCCGGGTTATGAATTCATTAAAGTCCTGGACCAGGGGACTTATATTCATAATGCGATAAGCGAAGTAAAAAACACACTAATAATAGGTATCCTTCTTGCAGTATTTGTCCTTTACATTTTCCTCAGAAGGATAGGAACGACAATTGTAATTAGTGTCGCAATCCCTGTTTCGATCATTGCCACCTTCAACCTGATGTATTTTGATCACCTCACTCTCAATATTATGACTCTGGGAGGACTTGCTCTGGGAGCAGGGATGCTTGTGGATAATGCAATTGTTGTCCTGGAGAATATCACGCGAAACAGGGAGGAGGGAATGTCATTTAAAGAGGCCATAATTCTCGGTACGGGACAGGTCGGGGGAGCAATTACAGCTTCAACGGTGACCACAATCGTCGTATTCCTGCCCATTGTTTATCTGCATGGCGCCTCAAGCGAGATGTTCAAGGACCAGGCGTGGACAGTGGCATTTGCACTGCTTTCATCACTGGTCGTAGCCATGCTTGTAATACCAATGCTTGTCTCTACACTTCTACCTGATAAAAAGAAGAAAACAGATAAAAGTACTCCTTTAAAATTTAAATGGTATTCCGGATTTCTTGAAAAAACTATCGAAAAAAGGAAGCTTGTCATATTGTTATCAGTGATCCTTCTTGCTGGAACTGCTTTACTGATACCCAGGCTTGGCAGCGAATTCATGCCTAAATCGGAATCTGCTGAATTTACTGTTGAATTAAAGCTGCCTGAAGGTACCAGTCTTGAAAGAACTTATAGTACTGCTGCCAAAACAGAAGGCGTGATAAAAGAACTCCTTGGCGAAAAACTTAAAATGATCTACTGCCAGTCGGGAAAAGATAATACTTCAACAGTAAGTCAGACTTCATCTTTAAAAGGCGAGAACACTGCTTCGCTTAAAGTAATTCTGGCCGATGAATTTGCAAAAGAAACGGAAAGTGTCATCAGCCTGGTGGAAAATTATTTAAAAACCATTCCTGACCTGGAAGTTACCTTCACCAGGGAAGAAACGGCACTTCAGACATCACTTGGAACAACAGAGGCTCCTTTTGCACTTGAGATTTCCGGCAAAGACTACACAGAGCTCGAAAGAATTCTGAAGGAATCTAAAGCAATCCTTGAACAGAATCGGGGTCTTTATAATCTCACTACTTCAATGGATGAAGGATCGCCTGAAGTCGAAGTTGCAATTGACCGTTTCAAAACAAGCTATTATAGTGTTACAGTTGATAATATCATTAATCAGATAAAAAGTTATCTGGCAGGTTCTTCAGCAGGCAATTTTGAAAAAGACGGCGAGTTGAAAGATATTACAATCAAACTTGGCGATATATCCCTTAATCAGCTCAAAGACCTGATGATAACAGCAGGTTCAGTAAAAGTGCCGCTGAGCGAACTGGCTGAAATCAAAACAATTATAAGTCCGCGGGAAATCACAAGAAGGAACCAGTCGAGAACTTGTTACGTATATGCAATGGTTAAACCCAATATTGCATTTGACAAGGTTGTAAAGGAAGCCGGGGCAGCTTTAAAATCAGTCACACTGCCGGTCGATTACAAAATGGAATTCACCGGAGAGGAATTAAAAAGGAAAGAATCGATGTCAAATCTGACCTTTGCTCTTATACTTTCACTCATTCTTGTTTTCATGGTGCTTGCCGCTCAGTTCGAATCGATAATACAACCCTTTGTCATCATGCTGACAATTCCTATGGCTGGTGTCGGCACAATACTGACCTTCTTTATTCTCGGTAAAACGTTGAATATGATGGCCTATATAGGAATTATAATGCTTGGAGGTATTGCAGTAAATAATGCGATCATCCTTATTGATCGTATCAACCAGCTGAGGGAAGACGGGATGGGCAAGAAAGAAGCAATAGTTCTTGCAGGATCACAACGTATCCGGCCGATACTAATGACAAGCCTTACAACTATACTGGCTCTTCTTCCTCTGACGATTGGCATAGGAGAAAGTGCATCCCTGAGAGCGCCAATGGCTCTGGCAGTATCCGGAGGTCTGATTTCTTCAACACTTCTGACACTTATTGTCATACCGTGCGTTTACTGGGTTTTTGACTCTTTCAGCAATTATATTACAGGAAACAGGAAAACCGTTACCGATGCTGTGTAATTCTTATAAGAAATAGAATGGACTTTATTTTAAAAAGAAGAATCCTTATCAGCATGTTTTTTATCGGGCTGTCGTTGCTCGGTTATGTCTCTTATAAGAAATTATCAGTTGAGCTTATTCCTAATGCGCAGCTTCCTGCACTGTGGGTCCAGGTGGCAACGCCACTTGAATTGGATCCATCATATATTGAAACACAGGCAATTGTACCTATTGAAGGTGCTATCGGGACTTTGGAAGGCATCGAGAAAATGGAATCGAATATTACCTCGCGATATGGTATTATTACGATTTATTATAATCAGAATGCCGATCTTAAATTTGCATATCTGAAGCTCCAGGAGAAAATTGATATTGTAAAAAGCTCCATTCCTGTCGAATTCATCATAAATGTCATTAAAATCGATCTTAAACAATTTACGAATCAGTTTATGTCGCTTGAGGTGAGAGGCGAAGGTGGAGTTGACAGGATCCGTAATATTACCGACAGGGATATTACACCCAAATTTGAGAGTATTGATGGTATCGCAGGGGTCCAGGTTTACGGTGGCAAGGAAAATTCGATTGAGGTACGGCTTAATGAAAAAGCCTGCAAAGCTTTTGGAATTACAATGGGCCAGGTAAGAACCCTGCTTAATAATAATGGCAAGGAAAAGACTTTTGCAGGCAAGGTTATTGACGGGAGTAATAAACTGTTCGTAAATATCACTTCTGAATATACTGATGTCGGGGAAATTGGAAACATCATTGTCAAACAGGATGGCCCTGTTTTATTGCGCGACATTGCTGAGATCTTTTATGGTGTCAAGGAACAGACCTCTTATAGCAGGGTAAATGGGTTAGATGCTGTCACCATGAACCTGGTAAATGATAACCA
Source organism: Bacteroidia bacterium (assembly GCA_026391515.1). Lineage (GTDB taxonomy): Bacteria > Bacteroidota > Bacteroidia > Bacteroidales > VadinHA17 > LD21. Next base: position 4,390 of record JAPLEC010000391.1, read on the forward strand.
GGCAAATCTTATCAAACTTTCCCATAATGCCATAAAAGAGATAAACACTCTTAACAAAGATCTTGCTTCTGCCGGAGTTGAAATTGTTGTTCAAAACAACAGCGCCGAGACGATGGAAAATAATATCAACCAGATAATTAATCTGGCGATTACCGGGGCCATTCTGGCAATCCTTATTCTCTGGTTTTTCCTCCGGAATATCCGTCTTGTGACGATCATTGCTATTTCGATACCATTTTCTGTTTATACCGCATTTAACTTTTTCTATGCTTATGATATTACGATAAATAGCCTGACCCTTGTCGGGATAGCTCTTGCTATCGGGATGCTGGTCGATAATTCGGTTGTAGTACTTGAGAATACTTACCGGCTTGCGGGGATCGGTAAGAATCCTGAAACAGCTGTTAAACAGGGTACTACAGAAGTCTGGAGAGCAATTTTAGCATCGACTCTTACAACGGTTGTTGTATTCTTTCCTTTTATTTTCTCTTCGAATTTCCTGGTAAAAATGCTTGGAAAGAATATTGGTGTTTCGATAGTTTCAACTTTGCTTGTATCGCTTGCTGTTGCAATGACCTTTATCCCTATGGCTACCTATTTTCTGCTTTCAAGAAAATCGGGAGGCAATTCGGAAGTCTTTAAAAAATTATCTATTCATGACAGGTTAATCCAGTTTTATCACCTTGTCCTGAAAGCAAGCATGCGAAAGCCTGCCTCGACAATCATTGGAACTCTTGTTGTCTTTTTTGCCGCGCTTCTTATAAGCCTTACCCTGAGCCTCAGCAATAACGAGGAAATAAATACTCCAAGCTTCAGATTAAGTGTTACAATGCCGTCAGGATCGACACTTCAGAAGACTGATGCAGTTGTCGCACAAATTGAATCAAGGCTCGCTTCGTTGCCTGAAAAACAGGATATTGTGAGCCGTATTGAGGAAGACCGGGCTACAGTTACAATTAATCTTCCCAAAGACTGGGATAAGAAAAGTAAAAGAAGTCTGCCTGAAATAAAAAATGACATTTCAGAAAAAACAAAAAATATCTCTTCAGCGGAAATCAGCATGGATGAGATATCGACTAGCGGCGGTTTTACTGGTGGTGATAATGGCGCTGAAAATATAAATCCCGGATCAGGTTTTGCAAGAATGCTTGGCATAGGATCGCAAAGTGAAAGCGTGATTATAAAGGGGCAGAATTTTAAGCAGATGAAGAGCCTGTCCAACGATGTTAAAACTTATATTGATGCTCTTACAACAATTAATAATGTAAGGGTAAATGTTCAGGATAATAAGCCAGAGGTTCAGCTCCGCTTTGATATGGATTATATCGGAAGGAATAACTTCAACCTTATGAACTTATCAGCTGCGCTGGCAACATTCGGAAGAGAGTATTCCTCGGGTGCGACTTTTAAGCAGGGAACGGAAAGTTATGATATCATAATAAAATATGCTGAAGAAGATAGTTTAGCAAATAAAAATCGCAGTAAGACAATCGACGACCTTAAACATCTCGAAGTCAGCAATGCCAGCGGTGCAGTGATGGAAATGGAAGAACTGTCAAATATAATTTTTTCGTATGGCATGGGTAATATTCACCGCGAAAACCAGGAAAAGAGAGTAACCGTGACATATAGTTTTACCGACGAAATCAATTCTTCAAAAGATCTTCTTGAGGGAGCAAGGGCTGAGATAGAATCAATTGTCGCAGGGATAAATATCCCTTCTGGAATTGCTATAGAGGTTGTTCATGAAGAAGACCAGCTTAAAGATTTTTATAAACTTATTGGCATAGCCTTCATACTTATATATATGATCCTTGCTGCAGTTTTTGAGTCGCTTACAGTACCTTTTGTACTGCTTTTCAGCATTCCTCTGGCTGCACTCGGATCACTTATTGCTCTTATACTGACAGGCAATACTCTTATCAGCGCAAACACACTGACAGGATTCCTGATACTTCTCGGAATAGTAGTGAACAACGGGATCCTTCTCATCGATTACACCCATATTTTACGAAAACGAGGCGACAGACGATCACGGGCACTGATGTCGGCGGGTGTTGCCAGGATAAGACCGATACTCATCACTGCATCAACCACAGTGATCGCAATGGTTCCGCTTGCAATTGGACAAGCTGAATACGTATCTGCAATAGGAGCTTCATTTGCCATTACCGTCATCGGAGGTCTCTCCCTCTCCACGCTGTTCACGCTCGTGTTTATCCCCACCGTCTATTCCGGTATGGAAACGGCGCTGGAGTGGATACGGTCTCTCAGCATGAAGCTTAAGCTCACTCAGGCAGTCATATTCGCAGGAAGTGTCGCTCTCATCCTGCATACGGTTGACAGCCTGTTCTGGCGGTATACCTGGGTATTCTTTTCAGTTATGGCGATTCCCGGACTCACCTGGTTTGTTCTCACGAGCCTCCGGCAGGCCCGTGCCGACTTTTTCGGCGGGAGCGAGCCGATTACCATTTCGGTCAGACGGGTTGTTAAAATATACGACAACTACAGCAGATTCGTGAGGGAATGGAAAAAGGAAGAACGCATGCGGGCTCTT
>JAPLEC010000381.1 GCA_026391515.1 Bacteroidia bacterium
GTTGCAAGCAGAATAAGAGAAACAAAGAATTCTTTGGTCAGAAAATCAACTTCCCATGATGCAAAAATGCCAGCAAAAACAACCAGAGAGGTCAGTGCTATCATTGCAACAGAAATTCCGTCAGCTCCAACAGCATAATGAATATTAAGACTTTTAAACCAGACAACATCCTTCATAAAAAGCATTTCATCTGTATTGCCTCCATGACGTAAATTAAGATACCAGAGCACCAGAACAGCTGAGAAAATCAGCTGCAGACCCAGTCCAATGGCAGAAACTAGCCTGACATGCCTGATATTCTTTACCAGAACAATACCGGTAATTGTCAAAACCGGGATTACAATAAACATGGTCAAAATATCCATAGTGCACTTACATTTTCAAATTATAAACTAGCGCCACAGGTAAATAAGCAGGATTGCCAGTAAAACCGCTCCTGATACAAAAGCGAAAGCATATTTCTGCAACTGTCCTGATTGAAATCTCCTTATCCTGAAGGAAACTACCTGAGTCACTGTAGCAATTGAATTCATTGTTCCGTCAACAATGTGCCGGTCGAACCATGCTACCGGTTCTGATATATATCTGAATATTATCTTCTTCGTAATGAAAAGATACAGCTCATCGATATAGAATTTGTTATAAGCCCATTTATATCCAAACTTGAGCGCGGAAGCAAGCCTGTCGGGAAGATCAGTACTCTTTTTATACATGATCCAGGCAATTGAGATACCTATTATACCTATAAGAACAGAAGGAATAGCCACAGCCCATTCAATCTCGGATTCAAAGGCCTGTCCGTTGCTTGTTACCAGTTCGTTAAACGGGATCAATCCCGAAAAAGCAGAAGCTAAAGCAAGGAATATCAGAGGAATAGTCATCGTCAAAGGCGCTTCATGGGGAGTATGATCATATTGAGTCTCTTTTCCCCAGAAAATGCCAAAATAGAGTCTGAACATATAAAATGCAGTCAGCCCTGCAACAGCATATTCAACTGCAAACAGGAATTTGTTATGATGAAATGCAGCAGTCAGAATCTCATCTTTACTGAAGAAACCTGAAAAAGGATAGATGCCGGCAATGGTAAGACAGGCAACAAGAAAAGTTAAATGAGTGATTGGCAGATACTTACGAAGCCCACCCATATCTGTAAGGAAGTTGCTGTGTGCAGCGTGGATAATTGCACCGGCTGCAAGGAACAGTAATGCTTTAAACATTGCATGGGTGAACAAATGAAACATGGAAGCCATAAACCCAAGGCCTTCATGTCCGCCGTACCCGGAGACACCAAGAGCAAGCATCATGTAACCTATCTGAGACATTGTGGAGTATGCAAGTACCCGCTTTATATCAGTCTGGGTGCAGGCAATTATGGCAGCAAACAGAGATGAAAATCCTCCTACATAGGCCACAACGTCAAGGGCAACAGGAGCTGCAAAAACATAAACCGGGAACATTCTTGCAACAAGGTAAACACCCGCTACTACCATTGTGGCAGCATGTATAAGTGCCGAGACAGGAGTAGGACCCTCCATTGCATCAGGAAGCCAGATGTGGAACGGGAACATTGCAGATTTTCCGACACCACCCATATATACAAGGATCATGGACCATGTCATTACTGAAAGACCCATGAATACAGCACCTCCGGTCTGTGTAATAGCAGGTCCGTTGGGATCTGTAAGTGTTATAAAATCAAAGGTCTTTGTATAATAGGACAGCAGAAGTATTCCGATCAGGAAACCCATATCTGCAAATCGTGTTACAATGAAAGCTTTCTTTGATGCTGCAACTGCAGAAGGTTTCGTGTAATAAAATCCAATAAGAATGTATGAAGAGACACCGACAAGCTCCCAGAAAATATACATCTGGAAAATATTAGGTGC
>JAPLEC010000240.1 GCA_026391515.1 Bacteroidia bacterium
ATGCCTTGTTTGGAATCTTCATGGTGTTTTTTTATCTGGGCATCGGGATTTTTTTATTGTTTTTTACAGAGAAGTATTTCAACATTGACAAAGCAATACGTGTAATAATGGGATCGACATTCCTGTTTTATGGCATATACAGGATCTTTGTCACCTATAAGCAAATTGTTGAAGCATTTTTTACTAAAGACCTTGAGCAGGAATAAGGGGTTTTGTGTGTTTGCATTTTACATAATTCCGGCACCTGTCTTGGCATACACTTTGCGGTAAGGATTTTAGTAAAAACTTTAACGAAATTTTAAAGGATATGAGTATAGTTTCAGTTATTCAAAATTTTAGTAATATTGCGTGCCGAAATATTTTATCCGTCAGCAGGATTAAAGTGATCAAGATTAAATGGTATAGTCTTTATTCCGGAGTGCGTATTCTCTTATTAGGGATTGTACTTTCTTTTGTTTCCTGTAATACTGGTCCCAGAGTTCCTGAGGAGACTCCTACCAGCGGCGATATAAAGATCACAGCCGATGAATCTTTTCAGCCACTCATTGATACTGAGGTTTTCACTTTTATCAATTTATATACAAATGCTAAAGTCAAGCCACAGTATAAACCTGAATACGATGTGATAAATGATTTCATGAACGACTCGGTAAAGGTTATTGTTACAAGTAAAAAGCTTACAGATGATCAGATACAGTACCTTAGAGATACTTTGGTTATTGCCCGTACAATTCCCTTTGCCTATGATGCTTTGGCTTTAGTTACAAATAAGGAAAATAAGGACACAACTTTAATGTTTAAATCAGTGAAGGATATTTTTCTTGGAATTACTACAAGCTGGAAAGATCTTGATCCGAAATCAAAGCTCGGAAACATAAGGGTTGTATTTGATAATACCAGGTCGGGGAACATCAGATATTTCAAGGAGCTGTTCGAAATAAAAGGTAATTTGCCGGAAAATTTCTATGCAGTGAATAATAATAAAGAGGTAATTAATTTCGTTTCGAGGAATCCGGATGCTATGGGTATTGTCAGTGCAAACTGGATAAGTGACAAGGATGATTCGACAAGCAGAAGCCTGATGAGTAAAATCAACAGAGTTGCAGTATCCCAACAGCTGGTTGATGATGGTTATTATTATTATCCGGATCAGGGATCCATCTATCAGAAATCATATCCTTTTGTAAGAGAGGTATATCTTATTACAAGAGAGACATTTAAAGGTTTAGGTGCAGGCTTTATTCAATGGGCTACTGCTGAACAGGGACAAAGGATAGTGCTTAAATCAGGGCTTGTTCCTGCTACGATGCCGATAAGGCTTGTACAAATTAAGAAATAGTTGGACGTCGGAAGACGGAAGTTTGAAGATAAAAGATAAAAGATAAAAGATAAAAGAAACAAGATAAAAGATTATTAAAAACAGGAAAAAGTACAATTTACTTGAAAATAAAATATTAGTTATGGAACGTTCATTTTTAAAAAAGGTTTTCTTGATAGCAGTTGCAACTGCGGGTTTAGTTGTTAACATCAAGGCTCAGGAGCTGACAACTGCCCTGCTTCTTACAAAGAGCGAGCAGTATGATAAAGCCGGAGCGATGCTGCAACAATTGATACAGAAAGAACCTGCAAACAGCAAATATTATTTCTTCCTTGGAGAGAATTCTCTTCTGGAATATTTTGCTGATACAATTTCCAACTCGTTTGCCATTGCCACAAATACTGCAAAAGATATTTACCAGAAAGGTGTTAACGCTAACCCAGGTGATCCGCTTAATTATGTTGGGCTTGCAAAAGTGGCCTTTTATCTTGATGATAATAAGACTGCTGCCGATATGAGAGCAAAAGCCAGAGGCCTTCTGCCGCCCTATAAAAACTTAAAGAAAATTGTTCCTCCGGCTAAAGAATAT
>JAPLEC010000428.1 GCA_026391515.1 Bacteroidia bacterium
ATAAAATCAGAAAATGTATGCTTTGCGGGAAGTGTACGCTTGTCTGCCCACGAGGGGTCAATACAAGAAATGTTGTTATGTTGGCAAGGGAAGCATTTCAAAAATCAATAAAAAATGCAGTTTGATCCGTTTGTCATACCATTTAATATAGGACTCTACTTCATATTGATTTATGCAGTAGTGCGAAGCATACGATGGTTCAGAGATCTCTCCCGGTCTGATAAGCTCAGGCTTCAGCGTGGCTTTTTCGGAAAATCATTCGGCTATAGCATTAAAGAGATATTTCTCGAGAGCCTGATTCACAGAAAAATACTTAAGTCCAACTTCCGGCTTGGCTATATGCATATGAGCCTTGCATTCGGCTGGTTCCTGCTTATTTTCTTTGGAACCCTTGAAGCTGATATTTTCGGTTCAAACCACTTTAATGCTCCGTACCGGGCGATATTTTTTAAGTTTTTCAATCCCGATCATGGAAGATACGGCTTTGAAGCATTCTGGGCTTTTTTAATGGATCTTATTCTTGCATTCATCTTGTCGGGTTTGCTTCTGGCTGTGATAAAAAGAATTTCTTCAGGAGTTGTAGGAATGAAGAAGACCACCCGGCTCAAGATAATTGATAAAGTTGCCCTGACTTCTCTATGGTTTATCTTTCCCAGCCGTCTTCTTGCTGAAAGCTTCACCAGCGGAGCCTACGGCACGGGTAGTTTTCTCACCGGATCGCTTGGCAGCTTATTGTCTTCATTTCTTCCGGCACACGAAATGGCATACCCTTTCTGGTGGCTCTATTCATTATCACTTGGTACTTTTTTTATTCTGCTTCCTCTGACAAGGTACATGCATATACCCACAGAGCTTTTCCTGATATTTGCCAGGAATTCCGGAATCACCACCGGCGATCAACCAGGCGCATTTAAAGAAATACAGACATATTCCTGCTCATCATGCGGGATATGTATCGATGCATGCCAGCTGAATTTTGCAGCAGGAATAACCAATATTCAATCGGCATATCTTTTAAAAGGTATCCGTAATGGTGAGAACGTCAACGACATTGTTCACAATTGTTTGATGTGCGGAAGGTGTGATAAAAAATGCCCGGTTGGAATTGAGCTTACACCAATAAGAATGATCCGGAGAAGAGCCGGAGAAATTGAACATGTGGAAAAGAATATACTGAAAAAATATTTCCCTGACCGGTTGAATCTGTTTCCCGTAAAAACTACTACCCAGCCTGTATATAGCTGGCTGCCTGAAGCTGAACCGGAAAAAGCAGATGTTCTTTATTTCGCAGGCTGTATGACGCACCTTACACCGGTTATAAAGGATTCGATGATTAAAATCCTTAATGCTTCCGGAGTCAGATACAATTTCATGGATGAAAAGGGAGGTGTCTGCTGCGGCCGTCCGCTGATGCTTGCAGGACAGGATAAGGAAGCAAGAGAGCTTATAAATTATAATTCGCAAATGATCTGGAAATCGGGGGCTCATACCCTTGTGACATCATGCCCAATCTGTTATAAAGTTTTTAAAGAAAGCTATTACCTTGATGTTGAAGTGATGCATCATACGCAGTTTATAAAGATGTTAATTGAGGAAGGTGACCTGAAGCTGAGATTCCTGCAAAGGAAAGTTGCATATCATACGCCCTGCGATCTTGGAAGAGGTTCAGGAGTTTATGATGAGCCTAAAGAAGTTCTCAGATATGTCTCAATGCTTCAGAAGACCGATTTTGAAGACGAAGATTCATTATGCTGCGGAGGCAGTCTCGGAAACATGAAGATAAGCTATCAGCAAAAGCAAAAGATAGCAAAAGATGCGGCTGTAAAATTGACTAAGAATCATCCCGATATTCTCGTTACTTCATGTCCGTTGTGCAAGAAGACAATTGCATCTGCTACTGAAACTAAAGTTGCCGATATTTCTGAATTAGTAGCGGAAGCAATAGTAATGTCCCAACTAAAAAAAAACAATCCTGACTCTTTGATGAAGGTAAAAGAGCATGTAAGTATTTTCTGAGATTTATTTCAGCTTTTTCTCTTCAATCCATTTCCTCGCATTCACAAATGCCTTTATCCACGGAGTCACTTCATCATTCTTCCTGTCGGATGGATAAAAGCCGCATTGCCAGGGAAAATATGCTCTTTCCAGATGAGGCATCATTACCAGGTGTCGCCCATCTTCAGAGCATAATCCTGCGACATCATAGTCAGAGCCATTTGGATTGGCAGGGTAGGAGTGAGCAGAGAATTTCATTGGGATATGGTAATTCTTTTCAGGATATGGAAGAGAGAACTGACCTTCCCCATGAGCTACCCATATTCCAAGCTCCATTCCTGATAAATTACCGAGCATCACCGAGTTATTCTGCAGGATATTAACTCCGAGAAATATGGATTCAAATTTTCCTGATTTATTAGGCAGTAATTTCGGCATCTTTTTATGGTGGGGGTAAATAAGTCTGAGTTCTGCCATAAGCTGGCAACCATTGCATACACCCAAAGAAAGGGTGTCAGGTCGTTTATAGAATTTCTTGAGAGCAATACGTGCTTTTTTATTGTACCTGAAAGCTCCTGCCCATCCTTTTGCTGAACCAAGGACATCAGAGTTTGAAAACCCGCCGACAAAAACAATCATGCTTATTTCTTCCAATGTTTCTCTGCCAGCAACAAGATCAGTCATGTGAACATCCCTGACATCAAATCCGGCGAGATATAAAGCATAAGCCATTTCACGGTCGCCATTTACACCTTTTTCCCTGATAATCGCTGCATTAATACCGCTCTTTTTTCTTCTGTCTGGTGAAATCCCGAGAGATCCGAGAGTGCCGGAAAAATCTTTCAATTTCAGATTCAGATCATTTTTTATATAATTATTGAATCTCTCTTTTGCAAGCGCTGGTCCGCATTGACGGCGATCGAGCAGGTATGAAGTTTTGAACCACTTATCACGAAGATCATCAATATCAAAATTTACTTTAAAGCCACCGTTGGCAATAAAGAGCGTCCTGTCGTTCACCGGGTGTCCGATTGATAGATATGAGATGCCATTTTCAAGTAGCATTTCTGCAACTTCCTCTTGATCTTTAACCTGTATTAATATCCCCGGATTCTGGTTGAAAAGAATCTTAACTGTGTCTTTTTCATTCATTGCCGTAAGGTTAATTGATAACCCTCCGGCAATGTTTGAAAAACACATTTCAAGCATGGTGGTAAACATACCTCCTGCGGAAATATCATGTCCGGCAAGGATTTTATCTTTTATGATCAGGTCCTGAATTGTGTTAAAGACATCTGCGAAATATGCAGGATTTTTAACTGTCGGAGCTGAATCGCCTAATCTGTTGATAACCTGAGCAAAGCTGCTTCCTCCAAGTTTAAGATTATCGCGGCTCATGTCGATATAGAGAAGGCTGGTATATGGATCATTTACAATTACAGGTTCAACTATTTTCCTCACATTTTTTACTTCTCCGGTTGCAGAAATAATGACAGTTCCGGGAGAAAACACAACCTTGTTCTTATATTTCTGGGTCATTGACAGGCTGTCTTTGCCGGTTGGAATATTGATTCCCAGTCCAATAGCAAAATCGCTTGCTGCTTTAACTGCCTCATACAGCCTTGAATCTTCACCGGGATTTTTACATGGCCACATCCAGTTAGCTGATAATGAAACGCTTTTCAGTTTATCAGTCAGCGGAGCCCATATTATATTTGTCAGAGCCTCTGCTATCGAAAGTACTGAACCGGCAGCCGGATCAATCAGCCCGGCAGCAGGTGCATGTCCGATGGAAGTTGCCATTCCATATTTTCCCCTGTAGTCGAGAGTAATTACTCCGACATTGTTTAATGGCAGCTGCAATGGACCTGCACATTGCTGTTTCGCTATTCTTCCGGTGACTGATCTGTCGACTTTATTTGTAAGCCAGTCCTTGCAGGCTACCTCTTCAATTTGCAAAACCAGTTCTGCATATTTATAAATGTCTGACTGATTGTATTTAACTTTCTTAAATTTGGATTCAATGGTAACATCGTTCAGAACTGTTTTCGGAGGCTTCCCAAACAGTGATTCAAGTTTTATATCGATAGGTTTTTCTCCTGTAACAGTATTGATAAATGTAAACTGTTGATCTCCGGTTATTTCACCTATCAGATAAATCGGGGCTCTTTCTCTTTCTGCAATCTTAGTTAAAGAATCAATTGATAACTGCTTCATAACCAGCCCCATACGCTCCTGAGATTCATTTCCAATTATCTCTTTGGCAGACAGTGTCGGATCTCCAACAGGAAGCTTGTTGATTTCAATTTTTCCTCCTGTTGATTCAACCAGTTCTGAGAGACAGTTCAGATGTCCGCCGGCTCCATGATCATGAATTGATACAATGGGATTATTATCCAGTTCGCTTAATGCTCTTATTGCATTGTAAACTCTTTTCTGCATTTCAGGATTTGCCCTCTGAACTGCATTCAGCTCAATAGCGCTGTTATATTTGCCTGTATCTACCGACGAAACTGAACCTCCTCCCATCCCGATCCTGTAGTTATCTCCTCCCAGCAGAACTATTATATCGCCTTTTTCAGGAAGGCTTTTTTCACTGTCCTTTTTTTTACCAATACCAATGCCCCCGGCGAGCATTATCACTTTATCGTAGCCAAATTTTTTCAGGTTTTCGAAGTGCTCAAATGTAAGAAGCGAACCGCAAATCAGCGGTTGACCGAATTTGTTACCGAAATCGCTTGCACCATTTGAAGCTTTAATCAGGATATCTTCCGGAGTCTGGTACAGCCATGGTCTTTCTTTTGTTATTTTTTCCCATTCTCTTCCTCCATCCGGACGAGGATAAGATGTCATATAAACAGCAGTGCCCGCAATCGGAAAGGCACCTTTCCCACCGGCAATCCGATCCCGTATTTCACCTCCTGTCCCGGTAGATGCTCCGTTAAATGGCTCTACTGTTGTGGGGAAATTATGTGTTTCTGCTTTCAGAGAGAGCACTGATTCAAAGTCTTTTACCTTGAAATAATCAGATTTGTCCTGTGTTGCCGGAGCAAATTGTTCAACAACGGGGCCCTTGAGAAATGCACAGTTATCTTTATATGCTGAGACAACTTTATTTGGATTCAGCTTTGTAGTCTTTTTTATCAGCTGGAAAAGAGATGATTCTTTTTCTATTCCGTCAATCACAAAGGTACCGTTGAAGATCTTATGCCGGCAGTGCTCTGAATTTACCTGAGAGAATCCAAACACCTCGCTGTCAGTTAATTTCCTCCCTAACTTTTTACTCAGCCTTTCAAGATAATTTATTTCATCTGCATTAAGCGCAAGTCCTTCTTTTAAATTATATTTCTGAATGTCATCGATACGGATTACCGGATCAGGCAGTCTGTCAATTGTGAAAATATCCTGATCTAATTTTTTATACAATGACTGCAGCATTGGGTCCCATTCAGGTTTACCGGTAAAAGGATGAAATTCCTCTATTCTTCTTATTCCTTTTATTCCCATATTCTGGGTTATCTCAACTGCATTTGTGCTCCACGGTGTAATCATCTCTTTTCGTGGTCCTATGAAGGTGCCTTTGACATTCTTATCTGTAATCATTGCAGCTTCTCCAAAAAGCCAGATCAGCTTTCCGATATCCTGTTTTGAAAGAAGTCTGATTGAACCGACTGCGAATACTGTTTTGTTTGAACCTTTAAAGAAGAGAATCATGCTGATGAAGTAATATATTGAATAACAGCGTTATATATTGAATGAACGGATTTTCAAAACACCTGTTAAATATAAATCAAGTTTTGTAATTATCCTATTTTGAGATTTTGACAAAAGCGGGGGAGTTATTAACCAAGTTCCGCTGGCGCGGATTTGTAATCAGGGGTGTTCGGAAGACTTTTCAAAGAACGCAAAAACTCATCTTGATTTAGGCCTCAACGAAAAACTAAACTGGGATCGCCTCCGCATTCTTTTACTATTAGCTTAATTATAAACTCATTAAGCTCAAAAGATATTCTTCTGACAGCAGTTTTATATCCAACTTTATTTATCCTTTTGTAAGTCAATACCAGCATTGAAGCGATCATGGTCATATACATTATAACCATCATCCCATTTTCACTTGTTGATGTAATATGGCTAAAGTTTAATTCTTGCTTCAAAAACCTGAAAAACACCTCTATATCCCAGCGCTTCTTGTAATAAGCAAGTATCTCTTCTACTTTTAAATCAAA
>JAPLEC010000270.1 GCA_026391515.1 Bacteroidia bacterium
CCCTGCATCTCAGCTATGTGAGAGATGAGGAGGATCTGGGGGAAGCGGGACTCCTGCGTGCGCAGGGCGGTGAGGAGGTTGCTACGCCGCTCCTCGTCCTGGCTCCCGAAGATCTCATCGAAGATCAAAAAGGTGCTTTCATGCACCTGGTGGAGTTCGGCCAGGTAACGGGAGAGGGCGATTCTCAGCGCAACCGCAATGTCGTCCTGCTCGCCACCGCTGAAACGGTCGATGGGGTAATCATTGTCAATGTCACGGATGAGCAGGTTGAAGTCCTCGTCAAGGAGCACCTGTTCGTAGCGCCCGCCGGTAATTTCGCTGATGATCCGGCTCACCTCTTCTTGGATACGACCTTTGACCATCTGCATCAAGTAGACAACGAAATCGGCGATGACTCCACGGGTCAGCTTCAAGAGATTTATCTCGTCTTTGAGATCCTCTGTCAGCATTTGCATGTCTTTTATCAAGGTTTCATTGCGTTTATATTCTTCAATTTTATTTGACGTATTGAGCAAGCGTTCGGTGATTTGTGCGATCTCCGTATGAATATTTTGAAGGGATATTTCAATTTCTTTTCGCGAAAGTTCGAGAGTCTCACCCTTTTTTGGATCAAATAATGACTTCTCAATTTTGGAAAAAACTTGTTCAATCTCGGATTGTTTCTGATTAATATGTGCTTCAAGATCGATAACCTGTTTTTTAAAGATTTCAACTTTTGCCAGTTCTGTGCGAAGATCATTGAATCGTTGTTGCATCTTTTCAAGATCGACAATCTCGCGTCCAGCTTTATCGTAAGCCTCCTCTTTAAATTCAAGGTCTTTGATCTTTTGTGTCAGAGAGTTACAAGCGGCTTCATTTGTTTGTAGCAATGATAGTTGTTCCTTCAATTCTGTCTCAATGGAGACTCGGATTTTTAGTTTTTCTGTAAAAGTTCGAACCTCTGAAATTACAGGCATCTGAGAGTTGATGGTATTTTTTATCGATGTAACCTGTTTTTGCTTTTCGTTTAGTTCTAAAATCTCTTTGTCGATACGCTGAATTTGCAACGTAAATTCTTCTTTGATCTCTGGATAATGACTGCCTAATTTCTGGCGGCAAAGAGGGCAGATACCTTCAACCCCAGCTTTTTGGATCGTATCCCAGTCAGATAATAATTTTTTCTTTTCGCTAACAAAGCTTTTCAACTGAGCAGAAATAGTACCGATTTCGTGTGAGTTCTTCTCGTTTAATGAAGCAATATGCTGCTCAAGACTATCATCCTTGATTTCCGGTCTAATTGCAAGGATCCTTCGTACATCTGCAATGAGAGTAATTCTCTTCATTGCATCCTGATCTAGCAAAGCGACTTTTGCTTTTGATAATTCCGTTCTTTTCTTTATTTCAAAGCATTCGCGCTCGGCAGATCGTATATCCACATTTATTTGGTCATACTCAGCTTTGAGTTTTCTCAATTCTTCGAGTAGATGTTTTTTTTCCGGATATGATGAAAGACTTTGTCTGAGGGTACTGTATCCATGGTCTAGTTGTGCAAGATTTGAGAGACTCGATCTCACAAGATTTAACTGTTTTTTGAGACCTTCCTGTTCTTTTAACAAGGCGGAATGCTTCACAGTAAGTTCTGTATATTTCGTTTTGAGATCCTGGAACAATCGGAATTCTTCATTCAAGGTATTTTTCTTTTCAATGAGATTATTTTCCTTTTTTTTGAGCGACCCAAGAGTGTTTTGAAATTCCGTTACGGATTTTTTTAATATAATAAATTCTTCTTCGTTTTGCCTACTGCTAAACGCCGCAAGTTCGCCTTCCTTATGCTGGAGTTCCGCATTTTTTTCTTCAATACGCCCTTTAAGGATTTCCTGACTTTCGATATTTAGATAATCGATTCCCAGTGCCCGTTGGAACCATTTTTTCCTAACCTCTTTTGAAGAATCGAGTAAACTTAGAAGGTCCTTCTGAGCTGCGTAAATAGTATTTTTGAAATCAGACGGACCCATCCCAATAATCCGGACCACTTCTTTTTCAACAGCTTCGACACCGGTGGCAAGCTGTCTAGATCCCATAAATATATCCGCAGTGTGTTTCCCTTTTTTCGAGTAATGTCTGATAACGTTATATTTTTCACCGCCAATTTCGAAATCAAGTCTTACGTCACATTTCCCCTGTTCTCCAGCAAATGACGATACAACATATTCTGAATTTATCCCAGTGCTCCTGACGCCGTATAATGCGAAAAAAATTGCTTGAACTAGACTGCTTTTGCCGGTACCGTTATTACCAAGAATTCCCGTGATTCCATCCTTAAAACAGATCTCATCATCTTGGAATCGCTTGAAATTTTTCAGTATCAGCCGGTCAATGATCATTCCGTCACTTCCCGGTGCTGTTCCATTGCGGTTTTCAATACCTTAAGCCCGCATTTCCCAATATATTCCTTTTGCCTTACATTGAGCTGCTGCTGTTTACCAGCAAACACGGAAAATTCCTGTAGATAATCTATAGCCCGTACATCCTGCTGGAGCGGGACGGGCTGCTCCTCTTCCTCTCTTTTTGTCCGGATCTTCAGGTCGAGCAATTGTTCGCGGACAACGGCAAGCGATTTCATATCTATCCCTTTGCCGTGCTCGCGGGAGA
>JAPLEC010000457.1 GCA_026391515.1 Bacteroidia bacterium
TTAATACTTCCTTCAAGCTGTTCTTTTGCATCATCGGGGAAAGGTTTTCCAAGAACGTCTTTTATCTTCTTCTTAGATTCTTCCGAGAGGAATATTAATTCCTGTGCATTTATTTCAGTATCAGATTTATATCCTTTTTTATGTTTGAATTCATTAAGCATTTCATCAAGCTGTTTACGGATACCTTTTCCTTCACCAAGATCAATACCTTCAGCTTTTTCCATAACAACATCAGCATACATCATAATAAGCCTGCGGTAAGAATCCCATACAAACCTTGGATTTTTAGTCTTTTTAAGAAATCCGGGTATAGTTGTTGAACAGAGTCCTATATTAAGCACTGTATCCATCATTCCTGGCATCGATTTGCGTGCACCGGAGCGGCATGAAACAAGAAGTGCATTTTCCGGATCGCCATAATTCATTTTCATCGTTTCTTCAGTCAGTTTCATTGCTGCCCAGACTTCCGGCATCAGGTCGGGATGAAGAGTACAGTTGTTCTGGTAATATTCTGTGCAAGCCTCGGTGGTAATAGTGAAACCTGCAGGAACAGGCAGGCCTAAGAGGCACATTTCTGCCAGATTAGCTCCTTTACCTCCGAGAAGGTTCTTCATATCAGCTTTACCCTCGGCAGTTTTCTTGCCAAAGGAGTATACTCTTTTTATTTTTGACATAATATTATGGTTTTGAAATAGTTAATTATTGATTTTTCGAAATAGGTTGCAAAGTTAATACAAAAATTGAATTTCTAAAATGGTGCAGAACACACTATTTTAAGCACGGGGATGGAACATAATGAGGGTGTCGCGCAAAAAGCTCCTGTCGATATGGGTATAGATTTCAGTCGTGAGAATTGATTCATGGCCGAGCATTTCCTGAACTGCCCTTAGATCGGCTCCGCCTTCAATCAGATGTGTTGCAAATGAGTGGCGGAAAGTATGCGGACTGATTTTTTTCCTGATGCCGGCTTTTGCAGCTAAGTCTTTTATAATAGTGAATATCATTGCTCTTGTCAGCCTCCTGCCTCTGCGATTCAAAAACATGATGTTCTGATCATATATTACAGGAAGCCTGTTCCTATCAGGCTTATAATTATCAATTTCTTTCAGTGCTTTATTGCTGATCGGGACTAGCCTCTGCTTATTCCCTTTCCCGGTCACAGTCACAAATCCTTCACCATAATGGATGTCAGTAATCCTGAGATTCACAAGCTCCGAGACACGCAAGCCGCAACCATAGAGTGTTTCAATTATAGCCTTATTTCTGTGTCCTTCTGGTCTGCTCAGGTCTATTACCTTTATCATGGAGTCAATCTCGTTGACAGAGAGAACTTCAGGGAGCTTGAATCCTATCTTTGGCGATTCAATAAGTGAAGCAGGATTTTCTGAAATTTCTTCCTCAATAAGCAAAAACCTGAAGAATGCCCTTATCCCTGAAATAATCCTTGATTGGGTTCTTGTGTTCTGATTATCAGCACCAAACCATGCCAGAAATTCCTTAAGATTCTGGTATGTCACACCCGTTGGGGATTTATTGATTCCATTTTCAACAAAGAATTTTTCAAGCTTGAGAACATCATCCTTATATGCTTCGATACTGTTCTCAGATAACGATTTCTCAAGCCTGAGATATGTTTCAAAATCCTTTATTGCCTGTTTCCACGATAGGCTCATAATTATCAGTTTAATCCCTTAGTGCTCTTCGCGATTTTCCTTTGTGCTCTTCGTGGTTAAGTTTTTTTAACCACAAAGGACACAATCCCGAGTACTCGGGATTACAAAGTAACACAAAGGCAGGATACCTTTTTATTTCAAATGGATAATTATTTTACCTACTTTTACCATTTATAATTATTACCTGAAATGAAGATTAGCATTATAAATGGTCCTAACCTTAATCTTCTTGGGAAGCGTGAACCTGAAAAATACGGAAACCAGTCCTTCGATGATTACCTCTTAATATTAAAGGCAAAATATCCGGAGATTAATTTTGAGTATTTCCAATCAAACGTTGAAGGTGAACTGATAAATGAAATCCATAAGAAGGGCTTCGCATCTGATGGCATTATACTTAATGCAGGCGGATATACACATACTTCCGTTGCAATTGCTGATGCCATTGCATCAATCAAAGCTCCTGTAATTGAGGTACATATAACAAATATTGCAGCCCGCGAAGAATTCCGGCATATCAGCCTGATAGCTCATAGCTGTACTGGTTCAATTTCAGGTTTCGGACTCGACAGCTACAGACTGGCAGTTGAGGCAATTACAGGGAAATACAAGAATTAAACAAAGAAAGATGGTCAGGAAAAGAACAAAGATTGTCGCTACTTTATCAGATAAAAACTGTGAACCTGGTTTCATTGAACAGCTTTATGATGAAGGTATGGATGTGGTCAGGATTAATTCTGCCCATCTGGATATTGAGGGAGCTCTGCGTATAATCAGGAACGTCCGAAAAGTTTCCGACAAAATAGCAATCCTTGTCGATACAAAGGGACCGGAGATCCGTACAACTGTTTGTGATTCCCCTATCGCTGTCAAAAAAGGAAAATCCTATCGTATGACAGGTGATCCAGCGAAAAAATCGACAGCTGAATCAATCAATGTAAGCCTGAAAACCTTTGCTAAAGAGATTCCTCTGGGATCACAGATCATGATAGATGATGGAGAAATTGAACTGAAAGTGCTGCGAAAAGAAGGAAACACTCTTGTATGCAAAGCTGACAATGATGGTTTAATTGGTTCAAGAAAAAGTGTAAATATCCCCGGTGTAAAAATAGACCTGCCTTCAGTCACAGAACGAGATAAGCAATTTCTTGAAATGGCTGCAAAAAATGAGGTCGATTTCATCGCACACTCATTTGTAAGGTCAAAACAGGATGTTCTTGATGTTCAAGCTGTTCTGGACAAATATAATAGTGATATCAAGATCATTGCCAAGATTGAAAACGAGGAGGGCGTTGAAAATATTGCTGATATTCTGGATGTCGTTTACGGGATAATGGTTGCCAGAGGAGATCTTGCAATCGAGATTCCTTATGAGAAAATTCCTCCTATTCAGAAGATGATAATTTCAAGATGTATCTACTGCAGAAAGCCGGTGATTGTTGCAACGCAGATGCTTCATTCCATGATAACCAATCCCCGCCCGACAAGAGCTGAAGTAAGTGATATAGCCAGTGCAATATATTCGCAAACCGATGCAATAATGCTGAGCGGCGAGACTGCCAATGGCAAATATCCGGTTGAAGCAGTTAAAACAATGACTAAAGTCGCCCTGGAAGTCGAAAATAACAAAGAAAAATTTCTTGAGACTCCTTATCTGAATGTCACCGGCGAAATATCTGCGTATCTGGCAAAAGTAGCTGTAAAAACATCCTTAAGAATAGCTGCTAAAGGAATTATCGCAGATACGGTAAGAGGGAGGACAATCAGGGATATGGCTTCATTCAGAGGATTTAATCTTATCATGGCACAATGTTATTCTGAAAGGACCATGAGAGAGCTGGCACTCTCATACGGGGTATATGCAAGCTTTCAGGAGCGGAGAAATTCTATTAATGAGTTTATCCATATCGCATTGAAAAACCTTACCAAGGCACACGATCTTAAAGGGAATGATATTATTGTTGTGCTTGCCGGAAATTTCTCAGGAGGATCCGGCTTCTCATTTATTGAAGTAGGTACAGTGCAGTATCTGAAAGACCGTATCAGCATAAAAGATGACCATTAATTGGTCTGATTTTTGCGGATCTATTTTAGCCTGAAACTGTTGAAAAATGTTAAAAACCCTGATTCTTTCAATAGTGCTTCTGTTTCACCCGGTTCATGTTTCACTGACAAGCATTGACCATGTTCCCGGAACTGATTCCCTGAAGGTTTTTGTAAAGATGTTCTATGACGATTTTCTGCTTGATTATAAGTTATTTGACGGTGAAAATGAATCGGTAAAAAAAATGACTACGGGTCAGCTGTTCCCGGCCGAACTTATGAATAAATATCTTGATAAAAAAGTTAATATATCTATGAACAATAAACAGCTGAGAGGGAAGTTATTAAATCTGACACTTGAAGATAATGAAATCAGCATGAACCTTGTGTACAAGTCGGATAAAAGACCGAAGACTATCTCTGTAAAAAATATGATCATGACAGGGTTATATAATGATCAGGCAAATATGACTTTGATCAGGGTAGATGATTTTGAAGAAGGAATCAAGCTGACTCCTGAGCAAACAGAACAAACTTTTAATTTGAAATAAATTCAGGTAACAGGGGATAATGAAATGAAAAGATTTTTAGTGCTTGTGCTTTTTATTCTGAATTTTTCTATTCTTTCAGCAACGCATAACAGGGCAGGCGAAATAACATATATCCAGTTATCAGACCTTACCTACGAGATCACCATAACAACATTCACCTATACATTAAGTTATGCTGACAGACCCCAGCTGGATGTTCACTGGGGCGATAATTCCGTTTCAACGGCACCAAGGATAAGCAAGGTTACCCTCCCTAATTATTACAGAAGAAATATCTATAAAATCGTCCACACATTTCCGGGTCCGGGCATTTATAGAATTGTAGTTCAGGATCCGAACAGGAATTATGGTGTAAGAAACATACCTAACTCCGTAAACGTGGTGTTCTCAATTTCAACAACTCTGATTGTTAATCCGGCAATGGGATTTAATAATACACCTGTACTTCTCAATCCTCCTTATGATAAAGCTGCATTAGGATATATTTTCATTCATAATCCGGCTGCTTATGACCCTGATGGTGACAGTCTTTCATATGCACTTACAGTCTGCACACGTGAAGACGGAAGACCAATTGTAGGTTATACTCTGCCACCTGCTACTCATTATATTCGTGTCGATTCTGTCTCAGGCGACCTGATATGGAATACCCCTGCAGATACAGGTAAATATAATGTTGCCATGGAGATTCAGGAGTGGAGAAATAACAAAAAAATCGGAACCGTTGTGCGTGATATGCAGATTGAGGTTTTTAGAACAAATAATAAACCTCCCGTAAACCTTGTACCAAACGATACATGTATAGTAGTTGGAGATAGTATCACTTTTGAAGTTTCTGCTACTGATGCAAATAATGATCGGATATCCCTGAAAGCAACATCAGGCGTCTTTAGTCTCTCATGTCCGGCAAAATTCTCCGGTATCGATTCATTGCCTGGAATATCCCATTCAAAATTCAGATGGAAACCTTGCTATGAGGTTGTGAGGAATCAACCTTATAATGTTATTTTCAAATCGGATGATGATAATGAAGATATCAAGCTCTCAGATATTGATAATATGGCTATCAAAGTGCTTGGTCCTTCGCCATCTCTTAACAGTGCTATAGCAATTGGTAAGTCTATAAGACTGGGATGGAATAATTATGGAACAACAGCAATTTCAGGATTTAGTATTTACAGAAGAGAAGGCATGCAGGATTTCATAATCGATTCCTGTACATCAGGAGTGCCTGCCTCCACCGGATTTGTCAAAGTAGGATATATCGCTGGCAGTTCAACAGTCTCATTTACAGATACTGATAATGGTCAGGGTCTTCAGTTTGGTAAGAAATATTATTACAGAATTTGTGCTGTTTTCAAGAACGGAACTGAAAGTAAACCATCAAATGAAATTCCCTCCATTCTGGTGTCCGGAATCCCGGTAATTAGAAATGTTAGTGTCAGCACTACTGACGCAGTTAACGGCTCTATTTACCTTGCGTGGCAAAAGCTGGCTGACTCCATCAGCCCCCCGTATGAATATCATATATACAGAGCACAGGGAGTCGCAGGAACACAATATTCTCTTGTAAAATCATGGACCACAAGCGATAAGAATGATACTGTTTATAATGATAATTCAATAAATACACTCGATTACGGATATATTTATAGCATCTCGTTAAGGAGCAATGATACTATAGTTGGCGATTCTTCATTTGCATCGTCAGTCTTTATTACATTAAGCCCCGGAGATGAAAAAATAAGGTTTATGTTTAACCATAATGATCCATGGATAAATACAAAATATGAAATCTGGAGGTATAATGATGCCATGACTGACTCTGTACTAATCGATTCAACCGACCAGATAACATATATAGACGAGGGACTGGAGAATGGCAAGAATTATTGCTACTTCGTGAGATCAACCGGAGGTTACAGTGACCTTAGTTTGCCCCAGAACCTCGTTAATTCATCCCAGAATGCCTGCTCCACGCCCGTGGATAATGAGCCACCCTGCGTACCTGATATAAACGTTACAAGTCAATGCCAGGAGATGTCAAATACAGTTACCTGGGAAAAAGCTGATACCGATTGTTTTAACGATATAGCAGGTTATAAAATCTATTACAAGGAGCTTTATGATGAAAATCTAAGTCTCATACATATAGTAAATAGCAGGGATAGTTTAGTTTATGTACATAATGGACTAAAGATCATCGCCGGATGCTATGCAGTTTCGGCTTTCGACTCATTAGGTAACGAAAGTGATAAATCAGTGATGGTGTGCGTTGATTCCTGCAACTTCTTTGAGATACCTAATGTATTTACGCCAAACAACGACGGGAAAAATGATAAGCTCGTTGCTAAAGCTTCGGGGCTTGTGGAAAAAATTGATTTTAAGCTGTATAACCGTAATGGCTTATTGCTGTTCAATACTGAAAATCCAAAGATAGAGTGGGATGGAACCTACAAAGGAAGAATCGTTTCTCCCG
The DNA here is from genome assembly GCA_026391515.1 of Bacteroidia bacterium. GTDB lineage: Bacteria > Bacteroidota > Bacteroidia > Bacteroidales > VadinHA17 > LD21. The sequence goes on from JAPLEC010000457.1 coordinate 6,747, forward strand.
GAGTATATTTCTATCAGTGCGATGTTTATGAGAGACGGATTACAGGTCTGGAGCTTTTCCATCTTTCAGGCTTTGTCCACATTTATACCGATGAGTCAAAGGTCGTAGCAGTGCCAACAAAATGATTAAGAAAAAATGTTGATGAGGAAGATTTTAATATTGTTTTCAGCTTTATTGCTTTCCGGAGCTGTTTCCGGACAGCAGGGGTATGACTGTTTGCTTAAGGCCAGAGCTCTGAAAGAATCAGGAAAGACTGATAATGCTATTGATATTCTCTCGGCTGAATTACAAAACAATAAGGATAGCAGATTATTTATCGAACGAGCTGAAGCATATGCAATTAAAAGAGACTATTCAAATGCTATTGCTGATTATAATGCAGCAAACAGCATATCTCATGAATCGGCCGAATATGGTCTGGCAAAGGTTTATGCAATGAAAGGAGACGCAGCCACTTCTCTGTATCATCTTGAGATGAACCTGAAATCGCCCTTTAAGAAAAGTGAAAAAGATATTATGCTCGATCCGGTTTTCAGCAAAATTGAAAACAGACCTGAATGGCGTCAATTTTGGAAAAATGAATGGTTTTCAGTTTTTGATAAAAGCATTGCAGAGATTGAATATTATCTTTCAGCAGGAAAAAATAATGAGGCTGCATCTATACTGTCAGAGCTTAAGAAAAATTACCCGGGAAGCGAATCAGTATCGTATGCCGATGCATTACTGAATCTTTCAGCAGGCAAGTACGGCGAAGCAGTTAAGTCATTATCAGATTTGTTGACCATAAATCCTGATAATGAGAAGTATCTGAGAACATTAGCCAAAGCACAGACAGGTGCTTCAAACCCGGCGGGTGCATCTGTTACCTACTCAAAGCTGATAAGCATGGAGATACCTGATGCTGATCTGCTTCTGCTCAGGGCAGAATGTTACAAAAAGACAGGGGAGACATCCAGAGCTATATCTGATATTGCAGAATATCTTTCATACTATCCGGAAAACAAAATTGCTTTAAGTCTGGCAGGAAAAATGGAAGCAGCATCAGGTAATAACCTGAAAGCTCTTGAATATTTTTCTAAAAACCTGAAGCTTCATCCAAACGATCCTGAATGTTATGTCGATCGTGCAAATTCATATTTTTTATCTAAATCATGGGAATGGGCCATTAAAGATTACAGCATGTCGCTCGACCTGGCGCCCGGTAATTCAGATGTATGGCTGAATAAAGGCATTGCACTGGTTAACACCGGGAAAATTGATGACGCCTGTCACGATTTCAAACAATCGTCAGCACTGGGAAATAAAAAGGCAACTGATTATATCAGCAGGTACTGTATAAAATGATTGCCGGCTACCGGCAACCGGTTACCGGTTACCGGATGTGCTTCAATATGCGTTCGAACAGATCGTGAGGCTTGAACGGTTTCAGAACGTAATCATTAATATTCAGCTCATCTATTTTATCGTGGCTCTCTGACATTATAGCTGCAGTCAGAGCAACAATTGGGATGCTATTGATTCTGGGATTTTCAGATTTTCTGATGATTTTGGTTGCTTCAATACCGTCCATAACAGGCATGTGCAGATCCATCAGGATCAGATCAAAATCTTCCTGCTCCAGCTTTTCAATTGCAAGCTGTCCGTTTTCAGCATGAGTTACAACCACTCCCCAGCCTGTAAGGAATTTATTTGCAACAAAGAAATTTATCTTGTTATCTTCTGCAACAAGAATACGCTTACCTTCAAGTCCAATATATGATTCAGGTACTTCACCATGCTCTCTGGCAGCTTTTTCGGAAACAAGAAAAGTAAGTATGAAACTGAAAGTCGATCCCTTACCGGTTTCACTTTCCAGTGTTATTTTACCTCCCTGAAGCTCAATCAGTTTCTTGCAAATTGCCAGTCCAAGTCCCGTTCCGCCATATTGTCTGGTGGTATCAGACGATGCCTGTGCAAATCTGTCAAAAATTTCTATATGCTTCTCTTTTGGAATTCCGATTCCTGTATCCTGAACTGAGAATTCCATTTTTGACTGATTATCTTTTCTTCCCAGTTCCCTGATCGTAACTGTAATTCCACCCTGATTTGTAAACTTTAATGCATTTGACAGGAGATTTGAAAGAATCTGGTTCAGCCTTATCTGATCACTAATGACCTCAACAGGAAGGTTGCCTTCCCTCTTGATTTCAAAGGTGAGATGCTTGGCTTTAGACCTGAATGAATATGATCTCATAATTTCATCCAGAAAATCATTCAGATTAAACTGGGTTTGTTCAAAAACTATCTTGCCCGACTCCATTTTGTTATAATCGAGCACATCATTTACGAGTGTCAGAAGATGGTTTCCTGAAAACCTTAACGTTTTTATGTAATCCATCTGATCCTCACGCGGATTACCCTGTAAAAGCAGGTTTGTTATCCCGATCACCTCATTCAGCGGAGTTCTTATTTCATGGCTCATCGTTGACATGAAGAGTTGCTTCGATTGAGCTGCCTCTTCTGCTTTCTGACGGGCCACAATGATATTATCCATCATCATTCGACGCTGGATTGCAATAGCAATCTGGTTTGCAATAAAATCCAGTACGTACAGGTCATCATGAGAGAACTTATTCTCATCATTGTAATCCTGAAGGCACATTACTCCGATAATGTCATTCTCTACTTTAAGAGGTACCCCCATCCATACTTTGCAGGGTGTGCCAACCAAATCAATATCACCTGATTCCTCTAACAGTTTAAGATCATTTTCTTTCAGCAGAACAGACTTATTGTTTTTGATTACATAACCCGTAATTGTCTTTTTAGCCGGTATTTCATGGAAGTTATCTTTTTCGTCAGCAAAAAATGGTAAAGAGAGAGTCTCTGATGTTTTATCATACAGGGCTATAAAGAAATTATTTGTATCCCATATCTTGCTTAATTCATGCACAATTGTGGGATATATTTCTTTAATATCCATCTGTTTGAGTGCAGCTGAAGATATATTATAGAGTATCTCCTGTAAAAGCTGGTTTTTCCTTTCGGAAGTTATGTCCCTGTAGATCCCAAGATATGCAACTGTCTCATTATTAGAGATAACCGAAGTTGCTATCAGTGATACCTGTATTCTGTTGTTGAATTTATCTTTTCTGACAGTCTGCCTTAATACCCTTTGATGCTGAACAGCAAGCTTATCAATTGAAATTGCTTCTTCTTTCAATTCATCGGGAACAATCAGATCATCCAGCAGTTTGTTCACCGCTTCTTCCGGAGTATAACCAAAAAGGTTCGTAAATTCTTTATTTATCATGGTTATTCTTCCGGGAATGTCAGTAATTGCTATAGCTTCAGGAGTCGAATCAATGAGTTGTTCAAGAAAAGCTTTTTCCCTGTTTATCTGAGCTTCATATTTTTTATGTTTACTGACATCAATAATGGTTCCTCTGTACCCAATCTTTTTACCTTCATGAAATATAGGAAATGAATGAGTTATAATCGGGATCAGGGTGCCATCATTTTTTTTGACATTGTACTCATTGCTGGCAATCTCATCCGGAGATTGCAATGCATTAAGATTTGAAAGCATTTTTTTATAACTCTCAGGGAAAATATCAGCAATGTGCACTCCCTTCTTAATATCTTCCCCTGTTAATCCAAAAAGAGCAAGTCCTAACTTATTTCCAAATAATACTTTACCGTTCAGATCAAGTTCGTAGATTATTCCGGGTAGCATCTCTGCAAAGGTTCGGAATAATAGTGATTGTTTAAGTATATCATCATCCTGCTTTTGCTGATAGCCTGGCTCCCAGGTGATTACAATATTGCCGGATGTCAGCAGGAACCCTATGTAATAACCCTCAGAATCATCTCCGGCATTTGAAGCTGCTATTTTATGGGATGCTTTTTTTATATATATATGACGTACCAGCTCAACCAGTTTATTACGTTTGGATAGAGGAGTATCATCGATGCATTTTCCTATAACTTCGTTTTTATCAACGAATTCTACCTCTTCTGCCTTACTGTTAAGATCTCTGATATAGAATCTGCCATCTTCTCCTATGCTGAACAGAGCCAGGTAGCTGCTGATAGTGTCAAATATTTCTTGAATTACATTACCCTTGCTCTCTCTTTTAATTGGTTTCTTCATCAAAAAGATTGGATTGTAAACAGTTATAAGTTATGATTCCTGGTATTTTTCTTTATAGTCCGTCAGATAGTTGCTTGGATTGCCGGTTTAAAAATAACAAATAATGCTCTATTTATGCCAGCACGTAAAGCAAATCTGTTATTTCAGCAGCGATTTTCCCTGGTTTTTTTCTTTTTACAGTAATATTTACAAAATTCTGTGAGGCCACACTGGTCACAGAGAGGATTTCTGGCTTTACATATGTACCTGCCATGCAGTATAAGCCAATGATGAGCCTGGTGAATCAGCTCCTCAGGTATATTCTTTGTAAGCTGCAGCTCGGCATTCATTGGAGTCTTTGCATTTATTGTAAGGCCAATCCTTACTGAAACCCTGAAAACATGAGTATCGACTGCCATTACAGGTTTTCGGAATACGACTGAAGCAATGACATTTGCAGTTTTCCTTCCGACACCCGGAAGCCTTTGCAGCAATGAAGGATCAGATGGTACCTTACCATCAAATTCATTTAAAAGCATTTTTGACATTCCTGAAAGATGTTTTGCTTTGTTATTCGGATATGAGCATGACTTTATAAATTCGAAGATCTCTGATGGTTCTGCTTCAGCCATAGATCTTGCATCAGGGTACCTTCTCAGCAGGGCAGGAGTTATCATATTTACCCTCTTGTCGGTGCATTGTGCTGATAAGATAACTGCAACTAAAAGTTCAAAAGGATCGTAGTAAACAAGTTCTGTCTCTGCTACCGGACGGTTAACAGCGAAATAATCAATTGTACGTTTGTATCTTTCTTTTAATGTCATTGTATCAGACATAATCCCAGACCTGTTAAGATAATGATTTTTATTTTTGCATTATTGGCTGGATTAATAAAGAGCTGAATTTGATTCATTTCGTGAACCATTTATGCAAATTGAACCGGAGATTTTATAACTTTAACTTGTATTAGAATTAGCAACTTGGAAAAGATAATAATTTCGACACCGGATTCGATCTCCGCAATCATCACAGGAGCTAAATGGGAAGCAGTTGTAAAACTCCTTCCTGAAAAAGGAGCTGCTATAATCACCGACAATAATGTATTTGATCTTTACGGCGCTGATTTCCCGGATTTTCCGGTTTTAAAAATCAAGCCCGGAGAGCAAAGCAAACAGCTTGATGTAATCGGGAACCTGTCAAAAAAGCTTCTTGATATCGGAATTGACCGGACAGGATTTATACTTGCAATAGGAGGAGGGGTAGTTTGTGATATTGCAGGCTTTCTTGCATCTGTCTATATGCGAGGAATACGATGCGGATTTGTTTCCACCAGTCTTTTATCTCAGGTTGATGCCAGCACTGGAGGAAAGAACGGGGTTAACATCGGTGACATTAAAAACGTAATCGGTAATTTCAAACAACCTGAATTTGTAGTTTGCGATGCTACCATGCTTAGTACCCTTCCTGAAGAAGAATATTCTTCGGGCCTTGCAGAACTTATCAAGACAGGAATAATCGGTGACAGAACAATAATAAATGTCCTTGAAAAAAACCATACGGGAATAATTAATCGGGATAAAAATATCCTTTCGGATCTTGTTGCAAAAGCAGTTAAGTTTAAAGCAAAAATAGTATCAAAGGATGAGAAAGAGTCCGGGTTACGACGGATACTTAACTTCGGCCATACCTTTGGACATGCTGTTGAACTGCATGCAGGTGTTAAGCACGGTTTTGCAGTAGCATGGGGAATGGAGTTGGCAACAACTTTTTCATATAAGAGGGGTTTAATTAAAAAGGCAGAATGCAATAAAATAATTGATCTGCTTAAAAAATATAATCTTTCAGGCAATTATAATATACCTGAAAAAGAAATCGGGGAACTTATTCTCCATGATAAAAAGAGATCCGGCAGAGATATTAATTTCGTTTTCGTAAAAGGAATAGGTAAGGCGGTTGTGAAAAAAATAATAGTACAGGAAGTAATTGATTTTTACAGGTTTTATAAATCAGTTAAATAAGATGTTATGAATTCTTTCGGAGTAATTTTCAGAGTGACAATTTTTGGAGAATCACATGGTCGTTCGATAGGAGTGGTTATAGACGGATGTCCCCCTGGCATTCCTGTCGGACCTGAAGATTTCAAACCTGATCTGGTCAGACGTAAAAGCGGGAGAAAGGGTACTACAAAAAGACAGGAGCCTGATTTGCCTGAAATTCTGAGCGGAATTTATAAAGGTTTTACAAATGGCGCTCCGCTTGCAATAATCACAACGAACAAGGATAAGATCTCATCAGACTATGATGAATTTGTTGACATACCCCGCCCGGGACATGCCGATTTTGTTGCAAAAACCAAGTACTCAGGCTTCGCAGATCTACGGGGGAGCGGGCATTTTTCAGGAAGAATAACCTGGGGACTGGTAGTCGCAGGGGTGATTGCAAAAAAGATCTCAAAAGATGCGGTCATTGCTGCAAAACTCATTTCAGCCGGAGGATCAACCGATATTGAAAGAGCTATAAATAAGGCTGTTAAAGAGAATGACTCAATAGGTGGCATTATTGAATGCAGGGTGAAAAATCCACCTAAAGCAATCGGAGAACCATTCTTTTATTCATTTGAATCAGCAGTAAGTCACCTTGTATTTTCAGTTCCTGCAATAAAGGGAATTGAATTCGGATCAGGATTTGCCGCAGCAGCAATGAAGGGTTCTGTGCATAACGACCCATTTATTGATAAAAATGGAAAAACATCGACGAACAATGCAGGTGGAATAAATGGCGGAATAACCAATGGTAATGAAATTATTTTCAGAGTTGCTGTAAAACCCACATCATCAACCGGTGTTGAACAGACTACCTTCAATTTTGCAACGAAAAAAATGCAAACATTAACTGTAAAGGGTCGTCATGATACCTGTATTGCATTAAGAATGCCCGTTATAATTGAAGCTGTTACAGCGATCGCGATGGCCGACCTGATGCTGATCGACAGGGGAATCTATTTTCACCATTAAGCCTTTGTGCCTTGGTACCTTTGCGCCTCTATAGCCAAAACTTTCTTTGTCGATCTGGTTATTCTGACTCGGTTATCAATTCTCTCCCCGATAATCCAGACAATTTTGCCACCTGATTCCAAAATACGAGCCTTTTCTTTTTCCAGTCTTGAAAACTTCCTGTCAACAAAATAATCGCTGAGTTTCTTTTTCTGGTTCATGCCGAACGGATAAAAAAAGTCGCCATGGCGCCATTTCCTTATTATCAGAGGAAAAGAGATTTTCTGTGAGTCGAAACATCCGAAATTACAGTCATTTGGAATAACATAACTGCTGGTAATATTGATAATTTTAGCTGATTCTATCCCTGGTGCCAAATTCAATTCTGCAGCATTATTTATCCTGATATTTTCATTCTCATTTTGTGAATGGCCTGAAATTATGATCTCTTTCCTGTTTTTAATAATCCTGTGAGTCAGAGTGAACAACTGACCACCTGTTTTACCTGTAATCACATTCAGAAGATCGTCTAAATTACTGTTAGTAACTCCATAAGGTCTGAACAGCTCAAATAATATTGTTTTATTGTGAAAAAAAGGTTGTATCAGGTGAGGATTCAGAACAACTATTTCTTCTCTCTTCTCAAATGATTTTTTTCTTAAGTTATCGATGTAGCATGTATAAATTTCATTTACTTCCCTCATTCTTTCAGCTGTCTGGTTAAGGGTAGTCTCTATTGACGGATTAATCTCTTTCAGAACAGGTATGACAAGGTGCCTGATCTTGTTTCTTGCATATTTTGTCTCTGAATTCGATTTATCTTCCCGGTACTTTATTTTGTGACTTTTGCAGTATTTCTCTATCGATTCCCGTGAGGCAAAAAGCAAAGGTCTTATTATACTGTCACCGGAGACTCTAATGCCAGTAAGTCCTGCAATTCCTGTACCTCTGGTCAAATTGATCAATAATGTCTCAATATTATCATTAAGGTTATGTGCAATAGCTGTGCTGACAAATTTGTTCTTTTTCCTGATTTCTTCAAACCATTTATATCGCAATTCCCTTGCAGCCATCTGGATAGAAATACCTCTTTCAGCAGCATATTCTTTTGTTTTGAACCTGGTCGAAAAAAATGGGATATTATTGTTTGATGCAAATTTTCTTACAAGCTCTTCATCTTTATCGGATTCTCTTCCGCGCAGGCAGAAATTACAATGAGCAATTCCGGTTTTAATACCGTATTTGATGAAGAGATCTGCCATTACCATAGAATCAATCCCTCCGCTGACAGCCATAAGCACTCTGTCACCTTTTTTAACCAGATGGTTCTCTTCAATATATTTAATGAAATCAATAAGCATTTGGTTTTTTTCTAAAAATTACTGGTAAGGAATTATTGTCGGAGGTCCGGGATCGAATTTATTTGGTTCAAGCAATTGTTCACCCGACACAGAAAAATAATTTACTTTTGAATATTGCGGAAGATTTAGATAGAAGCAGAACCTGATCTGTAATGTATTGAATACCAGGTTGTTGTTTCTGATTCTGATTCCTAATCCAATACTTGAAAGGAAATCTCCATTTTTTAACGTCTCATTAGTCCCGAAAAGAAGACCAAGATCTGTAAATGCAAAGAATGCAAATCTGAAACCATAATATTTTACAGGACTAAACAGGACAGATTCAAGACTTAATGATAATCGTTGTTGGCCGCTGACAGAATCGTTCTTGAAACCCGAGAAGCCGTTTTCAAAATTATAAACAAGGTATTCATTCGAAAATCTGCCAAAGCCTCTGGTATAATCAACCTTTACAAAGTTTCTTATCCTGTAATTTTTAAGGTATATCAGGTTTGAAAAGAAGGATGATCTCAGAAGAAGAATGCCCTGTTCAGTCGAGCTGTGATTTAAGAAAGTCGAGAATCCTGCTGAAAAATATGAATAACCGAAATTTCTTATTGATTGTCCTGCAGATATATTTGCTCCGGCATAGAATCTGTCTTGAAACTCATTAATCTCCTTCCCGAATGTTAAATTAAGCAATCCTCCATGCGGAATATCCTCTGTTCGGCCATATTCATAAATAAGATTAGTCCTGTAAAACTTCTGAACAGAAATAGCAGCGGAGCCAAGAAACATTCTGTATTTCTGATAGTTATGATAAGAATCAAATGGTAAATCGGGCCCTTCGAAAACATTATTGAATGTATAGCGCGCACCTATAATAAGCCTTGTTACTGATTTCTTACTTAAAAGCCATGACCTCATCAGCCAGTAATTCTGAAAGTTATATTTAAAAGGTACAACAATTGAATCAAGAGCAATATTTGTAAACATTTGTCTGACTGAGATCCCGCCGGCATACTTTGTTGTCGAACTGATCAATTTGCGTTCAAGAACAAATCCATAGGTTTTTTCTCCAAGTCCGTTTGAGAAATAGAGGTTCAGATTGATAAATGATTTCACGATATTATCAATATTGTATTCAATTCCAAAGCCTGGAGAATCTGGAAGATTTTTATCATAAGGGATATTAAGTCTGAATTCATGACCGAGCCCGAGAATATTTTTTTCATACAATGAAAATAAACCCTTTTTAATCGAACTATACTCATAATTGGCTCCAAGAGAGTAAACATCCTTAGTCATAACAATTATGTCGACATCTTCATCTGAAACAGGAACAATAACAATTCTTGAGTCATCAATATAAGGTAATTGCCTGAGTATCCTCTCATTATCACTAATTAAAAGAGGAGATATAGTATCACCTTCCGAAAAGAGTAGATTCTTCCGGATAATGAATTCATTTGTATTTAAATGAGTCTTATTTAAAATGTTTTCGGTATTGTTTGGTTTACCTGAAAAAGGATTATTAATATTTGATCCAAAAACATTTAAGCGTCTTATTTCAATTTTCCGGATCTTTTTCCCGGAATATTTTAAGAAATTCAATTCGCTCGATTGGGTAATATGCTTTGCCGAAGTGGATTCATTTGTGAGAATCAGGTAATCATATAATCTCCTTGTTATCACATTCTTTGATGCTTTAACTTTTAACGAGTCCAGAAAAATGGAGGTAGTTTCTTCAGATAATGTTTTTGCAGGGATGAGATTATATGGATTTTTCAGCAATGTATTATTCAGGAAGATGTGCACACAGCTGAGGTCAGAAGCAATTCTAAAAGGCTGGCTTCTTTTAATTGAATCGTTTGAGGTTGGAATTTGAGAAAAAAGAGGGATATTATAAAGCAGAAGTGCCAATATAATCAAAGGCCCGACTGTACCTTGGTATTTTAATTGAAAACGCCACATCAGGTTTCATGAGAATTGCTTTCAAGAACATCGTCTGAATTAAACTGGAATCCCAGGCGTTTACCGGTAATAACCCGCGAGTGCTGAATTTTTGCCTCTGCCTGTCCGACAGTCGCAATTTTCACCGTATCATATGGAGGTACCAGAAGATCAAATTCAAGGGAATATTGGATTGCAGTTGAAATAATCAGTTCCAGCGATTGTTTACTTATCTCTTCGCTTCCATAATTTGTGAAAAGCATTCCCATCTGCCTCTTTCCCTCAACAAAATACTGATTCTCATGATTAATGAAAATTCGGGCAATAAGGTATCCCAGATCATCGAGTCTTGAATACTTAAATGAATCGGCAAGAAAATTGTAAATATTTATTATTCCTGAATATGCATTGTACTTATTTTTCTGGATATAGGCAGTTTTCCATGCAGGGTGCTCTCTGTCGAACTGAAATATGTTTGAATGCATGCTGAAAAGCAGGATATCGCCGGCAACCTTTATCTGAGCATCAAAATTACTCCGGTCGGTATATTCAAGCCTGATTCTGGAATCAACGCCACTAAGCCCGGCGGTTAATTCCTTCGCTAAACTCTTCAGAATATCTTTTACCGTACAGAACGAAACGAAAGTATTGTCATATACCTTTTGCTTCAGTACGGATTTCTCTTTCAAAATTCCTATAATTGATTGTTTCTTATCATCATGATCGGACATAGCTGACTTTTTAAATTGTAATAGAGGCACCTAAATTAATAATTATTCATGAAATAATTAAAATCAGATCTTCCCGATAATATTATCCAAAAGTGAATAATGAATTAATATGATCGTGCAAAAAGAACTCTTCTTTTTGAAGGTTTGCCCGAATAAATGCATTTACCATCTTCTTCAGGAGAGTCAAATGGGATACATCTTATGGTAGCCTTGGTCTCCTCCTTGATCTTTTCTTCAGTTTCGGGAGATCCGTCCCAGTGAGCCATAATAAAACCTCCCTGATTATCGAGAATATTCACAAAATCTTCCCATTTGTCGACATATAGGGTATTCTCTTTTTTAAATTCTAAAGCTTTTCTGAAGATATTCCCCTGAATTTCATCAAGGATATGTGAAATTTGACTGATTGCTGTGTCCACTGTAACAGTCTCTTTTTTAAGTGTATCCCTTCTGGCAATCTCTACTGTCCCGTTTTGGATATCGCGAGGTCCGATTGCAATACGGACAGGAACGCCCTTGAGTTCATAATCAGCAAATTTCCAGCCGGGAGTGTTATTATCACGATCATCAAATTTCACTGTGATTGACTTTGCTTCAAGCTTTTTCCTGATTTTTAGTGCAACTTCAGAAATTTGTTCCAGTTGAACTGAATTCTTAAAGATAGGTATTATGACCACCTGGATTGGAGCCAGACGGGGAGGCAGAACCAGCCCGTGGTTATCGGAATGTGCCATAATAAGGGCTCCAATCGTTCTTGTAGATAAACCCCAGGAGGTTGCCCAGACATAATCAAGTTTACCGGTTTTATCGGTAAACTGTACATCAAAAGCTTTAGCAAAATTCTGCCCAAGGAAATGACTCGTCCCGGCCTGGAGAGCTTTCCCATCCTGCATGATGGCTTCGATTGCATAAGTATCAATAGCACCTGCAAAACGTTCATTTTCAGATTTATATCCTTTAATTACAGGAAGTGCCATAAAGTTTTCTGCAAACTCTGCATAAATATTGATCATCCTTACAGTCTCTTCAATAGCTTCTTCCCTGGTGGCATGGGCGGTATGTCCTTCCTGCCAGAGAAACTCGGCAGTCCTGATAAAAAGTCTTGTCCTCATTTCCCACCTGACTACATTACCCCACTGGTTTATCAGAATCGGAAGGTCTCTGTAAGAATGGATCCAATTCTTATATGAATTCCAGATTATTGTCTCAGACGTAGGCCGGATAATCAATTCCTCTTCAAGCTTCGATGTCGGATCTACTATTACGCCCTTCCCGTTTTCATCTTTTTTAAGACGGTAATGAGTGACAATTGCACACTCTTTTGCAAAACCTTCAACATGCTTTGCTTCCTTACTGAAAAATGATTTTGGTATGAACAGCGGGAAATAAGCATTGACATGACCGGTTGCTTTAAACATCCTGTCCAGTTCAGCCTGAATCTTTTCCCATATTGCAAACCCGTAAGGTTTGATGACCATGCAACCTCTGACAGCTGAGTTTTCAGCCAGATCTGCCTTGATTACCAGATCGTTATACCATTGTGCATAATTCTCTTCCCTGTTAGTTAAAAACTTCGCCATATTTTTTGGTACGCTATTTGATTTATATATTATGAATAAAAAAGATAGCGTAAAAATAGATAAAAACTTTAGTTATCATTAAAAAAACAGGAGGTTCATCATGAAAGCAAAATTTTACATCGGATTTTTATCAGCACTTCTTCTGGCATGTATGCCTGCAAAAGCACAGTATGCTGATAATACAGACTACAATAATGATGGAGCCGGAACAGTAATAAATAATTATTACATGGATGATTATGATTACTATTACTCATCACGCATCAACAGATTTCACAGGTCATATGCAGCTTTCGACTATTATTCTCCTGTGTTTACGGACTCGTACTGGTATAGTTACAGACCATTTTCCTGGGGAGTAAGTATTTATGGAAGAAGCGGATTCGGTTTCGGCTTTTCTTTCAATTACCCGGTTTATTATTATGATTACGGTTATAATAACTGGTACGGTTACAATTACGGGATGTACGATCCTTACTATGGAAGCTCATGGTGCTGGGGTTACGATCCATTTTATTACAGCTGGTACTCCCCGTTTGTGATCAATATAAATATAGGCCACAGATGGAGAGATAATTACTGGAGCGGGTACGGACATAACAACTGGTACAATGACTACAGACCGGAATACTATGCACATAATGACTATTACAACAATTATCATGGAATCAGGAACTCATTCAGAGAATTTCCCGGCCATGGCAGATCTCAGGACTTTAACAGACCAAATCCCGATAATGGAATAAGACGTGGAGCCCCTGGTGCCAGACCAGATATGAACAAGAATAATGGTGGAGCAAATCCTGGTGCCGGTTCTAATAACGGTACACCAAGAAGAAATCCTAACCAGGATCAGAACGGGGGACAAGGTTTCCCGAATAACGGAGGATCTCCAAATCAGGGTAATAACGGTAATAACGGTAACAATAGCAATAACGGGAATAACCAGAATAGCCGCACATACGGAAACAATGGGAATTTTGGCCATAACGGCAGCAATGCAGGTAATAATGGTAATAACAACAACAGCCGACCTGGCGGAAATAATGGAAATTTCGGTAATAACCCAGGCGAAAGAAAAGGTAGTGCAGTAAGCAGATCGCAAGGTACAGCAACTGCTTCTTCAAGATCCCAGGTAAATGCTGGTTCACCTTCAGGCAGGACCTACAGCGCGCCGGCTAGAAGCTCATCATCTCAAAGATCAGAAGCTACGATGTCAGGAAGCAGGAGTTCACACTCTGCTCCGGCAGCAAGATCCTCCTCTTCAGGTTCAAGGTCAAAACCTGCATCGACATCAAAATCGTCTTCTGGTTCAACCTCACGATCAAAAAGCAGAAGCAGGTAAAAACTTAAATGATAATTGATAAATTTCTATAGTTCGTTTACATCAAAATGTCAAGAGTTCGTTTACACTCTAATTTACAATTTGTTTCAATAGTTCGTTTACATATAGTTAAAAAGGTTCTTTGAAATTTTGGAACTTCGTCAATAAAAATGAAAGACGAAGAGATACTCAGGCAACAGGCGATCGAATTACATCTAAAAGGCATGGCGATTGTTGATATTACTGATAGACTTGGCAAATCACGTCAATGGGTTCATAAATGGCTCAATAGATATAAATCTGGTGACGATAAGTGGTATCTATCACTTTCCAATGCCCCCAAGAGGCCAATTAAGGCTGTATCAGAAGACATTGAAAACACGGTTGTATCCATCCGACAAAAGCTGAAAGACCAGAAGTATGCTCAGAAAGGTGCTTTAAATATTCTTTATGAGTTTGAACGCTTAAACATAAAGCCTCCTTCATTATCAACTATTAATAGGATCATTCGACGTAATGGTCTTATTGACAGAGGAACAAAGCGAGAAGCAAAAAAAAAGAATATCCTGATTACTTCTCGAATGTACAACAGATGGATCTCATGGGTCCCAAATATCTTAAAGGTGGCTCCCGGTATTACATACTTAACATTATTGCTGTTGAGTCTCATTATGCCGGGGTTTATCCCATACCGGATAAGACTTCTGAAAGTGTAACATTGGCAGTATCTCAGTTTTGGGTAGACTTCTCAATGCCAGATTATTTACAATTGGACAATGAACTTTCTTTCAGGGGAAGTAACCGTCATCCCAGGAGCTTTGTTTCTTTAATACGCTTAGCTTTGTCTGAAAAGATAACACCTATCTTTATTCCTCCTGCCGAACCTTGGCGCAATGGGGTAATTGAAAAGTTCAATGATAATGTTCAGAGGTATTTTTTAAATACACAGAACTTCTCTAACATCAAAGAGCTGCAGGATCGTGCTGTTGAGTTTATGTCCTTTCACAATCAGAACCATCGGTATTCAACCTTGGGTGGGAAAACACCTGGTCAGATGGTCTCTGATTTGAACTGCTTCAGATTAAAAGCTCTGCCTGATCCAGAGGAAAAGATCCCGATGGAAGAGGGTGAAGTTGTTTTTATCAGATTTATTCGCAGCGATTGCAAAGTCAAAATCCTAGATGTACAGTTTGAAATTAAAAAAGAACTCATGTACAGCTATGTAATCGCCAGAATAATCATACAAAAACATATCCTGCAGATAGAAAGAGATCATAATATCTACCATGTTTTTCCATTCCTGATGCCTGTTAATTACTAATCCAAAATGTCAATGAACTTATGATATTTTGCTCGCCTTAGCGGCAGCGCCCCCTAGGGGGTTGTATCAAAACAATGTAAACGAACTCTTGACACAGTGTTTCATTAAAGAAGTGTAAACGAACTTATGATATATTACACAAATAAATTAAAAGGTTAGTACCTTTGTAAAACCTAAAAAAACTGAGAGATGAGCCGCATAAAAACATCATGGTTTCTGTTTATTATTCTGATGATCCTTACAACAGCCTGTCCAAAATCTACATGGGAAGAGCAGGAGCAAAGAATGATCAATGATTATATCAAATCACTGGGAGACACTGCTTATGTGCTTTATCCAAGCGGACTTTATTATATTGAACTTGAGGAAGGAACTGGCCGTTCTCCTGTTGATAATGATATCGCTTATTTTAAATATAAGGCTAAGTTTCTGGATTATGTTACATTTGATTCAAATGAGCCGGATTCAGTTCCTGTTAAATACCTTATGGGATCAGATACTATTGTAAAAGGTGTTGATGAAGGATTGAGATATATGAAAGAAGGTGGGAAAGCAAAGCTGGTTACACCTTCCCGTCTTGCGTATGGATTTGAAGGAATCTGGCAGATAGTGCCAGGTTATACACCTCTTCTCTGGGTTATTGAACTCGACAGTGTAAAAGTCGGGCCAGGCAAATAGCAGAGAATGAAATTTTCTGAAATAAAAAATCATCTTGCATTATTCAGGGTTGGTATTGCCGGCGCAGGCGGGCTTGGCTCAAACTGTGCTGTTGCATTAGCAAGATGCGGGGTTGGTACACTTGTTTTGTCTGATTTTGATGTTATAGAACCGGCAAACCTGAATCGTCAGTATTATTTTACAAACCAGGTCGGAATGTTCAAAACTACTGCACTTAAGGATAATATTGCCAGGATAAATCCTGATATTACTGTAATTGCCCACACTGAAAAGCTTAACGAATCAAATATTTTTGAGATTTTTGAAGGTTGTGATGTTGTGGTTGAAGCATTTGACAAAGACGAAATGAAAGAGATGCTTATTGAAACTGTCCAGACTAAAATGCCGGGAACACCTGTTGTAGTTGGTTCAGGACTGGCAGGCTGGGGGAAAAGTAACAGAATCAGTTACAGGAAAATCGATGAAACTCTGTATGTTTGTGGCGATGAATCGACTGTTGCAGGGGATGAATTCCCTCCAATGGCTCCAAGAGTAGGAATGGTCGCAAATATGCAGGCAAACACTGTCGTCGAAATTCTAATGAAAAAAACAAAAGATTATTTTCAGACATGAAAATATTGTTGAACAACAGACTTGAAGAATTCAGTAAGGAACCGATAAGCATTAACGAAATGCTTGAACTGAAAAAATTCTCCTTTAAAATGAGAATCATCAAGTTAAATGGTGTTTTGATTCCCAAAGAAAAATACGATTCTACTTTTATTCACGAGGGCGATAATGTTAATATGCTTTATCTGATGAGCGGCGGTTGAAATAAAAAGTATAAATTTGTACCATAATGTTAAGGTTCAAATTTTTAGATAGGGTTCCTCACATTTTCAGGAATAAATATATTCTAACAATCCTTATCTTCCTTATCTGGATTTTATTGCTCGATTCAAATAACCTGATAGCCAGATACAAAGAAATCCGTGAACTCCATAAGCTCAGAAACGAGAAGGAATATTATACAAAAAAAATAGAAGTTGATAAGAGCAAGCTTAAGGAGCTGAAAACTGACGATCAGAACCTTGAAAAATTTGCAAGGGAACAATATTACATGAAAAAACCTGACGAGGACCTGTATATTGTTCTGACTCCCCAGGAAGACCGGAAAATCACTCGAAAGAATAACTAAATTATTTAATTAACCACAAAGAGCCTTTTTGTGTTCCCGAGTACTCGGGATTGTGTCCTTTGTGGTTAAGTTTTCTTAACCTTTTTCAAGAGATCTATAGAAAATTAATAATTTATTGGGATCATTTGAACTGAACTTATTCCCTGTTAATGACAACAACCGTGAGGCTGCATCTGCAACAGGCTGTTTCTCAAATATATCCGAATGAACATAATTGAGATATTTCACAATCCTGAACATATTAAACCATCCGAAAAACCTTTTCGTAAAAGACTCTTTTGCAGATGAATTTTTATTCAATTCGGCTATTCTTGATAACCACTCTTTTTCATCAATAAAAGATTTCAGGCCGGCAGGCAATGCTTTGTAGAAATCCTGAATTCCCAGGATGCTGCTTCGAAATAATCTCTCAGCCATACTGAATAATTGTCTGAGCTCCATGAAAGCACCAATATCATATGTAAGGAGCAGATCACTGCTGTTATCCATCAACCTGGTTATTGAAGGGCCTGTTCCGAAAGGAACTCTGTATGATTCTCTTGGAGACGGATGAACCACAGTCGTATTCAGAGAAAAATACCCATCTGTCCGGACCAGGTTCTGAATGAAGTAAAAATCTTCACCGGCCTGTCTCCTGTTCATTCCCCCGGCTTTGACGTATTGTCCGGCTTTAACCGCAATAGCAGAGCCAACCGTGTGAAAAGCATATGGGAAGCCTGAAAATTTCAGAGCCTGAAGATAATATCTTAAGTGTAACTCATACATTATGATGTACTTATAATTTTTTTCAGGGTATTCTTTACCTGAAAGAGGATGTTCAAAATATATTGAGCATGCTGTATGTTCCTTTTTTTTCAGCAGATTATTACATATCGAAGTAAAATAATTCTTCTCCACAATGCAGTCTGCATCAAGGCTGACAATAACTCCTTCGGATTTTTCAATTGAATTAAAACGTCGCAAAGCTTCATCCATTCCTGCTTTCCTGGCAAGTCCTACGCCCCATTTGTCAAAAGAAGGTTGTCCTGTATCAAAGACAAAAAGCCGGAAGAAACAATTTAGATTTTCTTTCTCCCAGCTTTCGATATTAATAATGCACTCATTGTTATGCCTGATACTTTCTTTATCAGCATCAGCCGGTGCATTAACAATTATAATGACTTCAACCAGGCAGTCAGGTTCCAAGCATTTGGCGAGGGAATCAAGAAGTACTGATATGGCAGGTTCATTAAAAGCAGGTACAACAACTATTATACCTGTCTGGTTATCAGGCGTTTCTGAAAATAATTGCGGGAATAAGGCTCTTTTTTCAAGCCACTCAGTGGCAAAAGCCATTCTTGTTACTTTTTCTCTGCTTTGTATTTCTGATTCAGTGCATCAAGGACCTTATGGGTTATGTCAAGTCCGGAATCACCATAGAGCACAGGACTCCCGAAGCTCTTGCCAAAAATGAACTGGTAATTGTACTGGGATTTGTTCTCTTCGAGGTACGTTGTTATATAATCTACTATTTGTCTGTTCATTACCTGTTCTTCTTCGAGAAGGTTAGACTGAAGATCGTTGCTCAATTTTGCGAGTTCCTGCTGCTGCATGTCCAGAGCCTGCGCCATTTCTTCAGTCTGAGCTCTGGTAACCAAACCTTTATCAACTTTTGCCCGAGCATCCGCAGTATTTTTTTCCAGCTGGTTTTTCCTTGAAGTGTATTCAGCTTCAGCTTTCTTCTGCTTTTCCATCAGGTTTGCCATTCTGTCAAGGTACATATCAAATTTTAAGATCACCGTATCAATATTAACAAATGCTATTCCCTGGGCCGTGACTTCAGTCTGACTGGTTTCTTTGGCAGATTTTTTATCTTTTTCCCCTGTAAAATGCAGGAAGAAAAGGCATGCCACTGCAACAAACAGAACAGCAAAAAGTGCTATGGTAAGTTTCTTCATTTCAGATCAAATATTTGTTAAACAATTGTCAGGCGCAAAGATAAAAAATAAAAAGACAAGACCGCAACCGGCTGGAAATTATTATAAAAGCTTGAATGTAAATTGATTCCGACAGGAACTGAGCAATCCTAGAATTCAGGACAAGGTAATGCTCTCATTTTCTTTCTTTGTGAATTAAGACTAACTGTAGAGAATTCATAAATAAGAGCTACTTCATGTGCACCACCGGTAGAACCGATCAGGTTCGAAATAGTGAAGTCGTAGCTATAACCGATATGGAGCTGTTTCGTTTTAATTCCAACAAGACCGATAATTGCATCACCCGCCTGAGAAGTAAGGAAAGGAATGCCCCTGTACCATAAACCGAAAATAAGAGGATTCCTGTAATAATATAATCCGATATCTGTTTGATTAAATTTGGCCTGTCTCTGGTAATTTACAGCAACAGAAAGCACCTCTTTCAGCGTAACTCTCAATCTTGTTTTCTTGTATAACTGAACACCACCATAAAGATTGAATTTAATAGGTACTTTTGAGTTATCTCCATAAAAAGAAGTTTTCGGGACTAGCAGGTGATCCAGAGTAAAGCCTGCCCAAATCCTGTCATTATAAGTAAGAGCTGAAGCAGCAAAATCCACATCAGCCACATGCGAGAAGGACGGAGGATAAACAGAGGGTGTTGTTCCGCTTCCTGTCAGCTGGCTGTTAAAAACCAGCTTATAAATGTCAAGTCCGATGTAATAGAATTTAAAATTTACCCCTGGTCTGATATGCCACTGCTTATTAATATTGAAATCATAAGAGTATAACAGGCCAATATTTGTTGTGCTCAGGTCTCCCGAACCTGCAACATCATAAGTTGCCAAAACACCAATACCGGAATTAAAATTAGGCATGGCTTTATCAAATGAAATACTGTAGGTATGAAAAACCCCCGGAATAGCAGGCCATTGGTTCCTGTAATTCAGTCCGAGTCTGTAATCTTCTGTTGCACCGGCAAATGAGGGTGATAAATAAAGAGGATTCGCGTAGAATTGGGAGAATGTCGGATCCTGGCTATAGCCATCTACAAAAAGGACAAATGACAGTATTAGTATATATTTAATCCTTTTCAGCAAAATTGTCTGTTAGGTTTACGTTGACGAAAATAGTTAAATCAATTAACAATTCCTTAAGATTTAACGAATTTTTGCCCCAAATGTGACAGAGACAACATGAATTTTTAATGAATAGTGGTAAAATTTAGATGAAAGGCCTGAATTCATTGATGAATGGAAGAGGCGATTTTCAGGGATTTTGAGAAAAACAGACTCAATTTTTCAGTAGAGTGACATCACCCATTTTAATAAAGGTCTCTCCGTTCACAAAATTTCCACGAACTTTCCAGATATAAACACCTGCGTTGCTGAGCTGGCCTTTGTAATAACCATCCCATCCGATATTTACGTCATTGCTTTCAAAAATCATAACACCACGTCTGTTGAAAATCCTTAACTGATAGTCAGATACACCTGAAAAAACAGGATGAAATACCTGAGAAGCTTCATCGCTTTTCAGAGTAAAATAACCTCCTGTCGGTCCGTTGGGGTTTGGAATAAATGCATTCGGGAAATTAATATAATAACCGGAATTTGAAAATGCATTATAAATTGTGAGTGAGTCGGAACAGTCAAATTCCGAAATTGCAACAAGGCGGACATTATATTTTCCTGACTTTTTGTACGAGTACAATGGTTCATAAAGCTCAGAAAAATTCCCATCGCCAAAATCCCATCTGTATTTTTCGGCACCTGTCGAATAGTTACGGAAGCTGATCTGATCGTCAGGTAAAATGGCATTTTCAGGAGTAAATTCGAACTTTGTTGAAGGTTTGGGATGGACGATGATAACAGTTAAAGAAACTGATTTTATATCGCCAGGACCAGATACCTGCAATATAACTTTATATTCGCCTGCATTATCAAATATCCATTCAGGATTCTTTTGTGTTGAATAACCACCATCACCAAAGTTCCACACGCAGGAATCGAATGAACCGGCTTTGTTTTTAAATCTTATCTTTAGAGGAGTACACCCTTCTGTAACAGATGCTTCAATTAGATTTTCACTGTTATTTATCCCACCCTTGAGTTCATCTTTTTCCGTAGATGTTTCTTTGATCACTCCATTTTTAGGTAACAAACTCACAATGGCAGAAGGAGTAGAAATAATGTCTCCCTGGCCTGAAATGCCCTGATTGACTTTTTCATTCTTACCTGCTTCTGTTGTTATTGAAGGACTTTTCCTTCTTCCTTCTGCTTTGCCCTGAATATTTTCTGAAGGATTTAAGCTCTGATTTGAAGGAATATTTACAGCCAGGCTGTCAGTTACATTTGAATTTTTAATTTCGATGGAAACGGGTTCTTGTGTTTTTCTTTCAATTTTATTCTTATCAGGTCCAGAGGACAGAAAGATAGCAATAGCTGTGCCGGCAACTGCAATACTCCCTGCATACCAGATATTGAATCGAGTCGGGTTAAAATGCAGGAATTCCCTTCTTCCCAGCCTGCGCATAAGATTTGCGCTGACAGACAGAGAAGGTGTAACCTCTGCATTTTCAAGCTTTTGCCTGAATAACTCGTTCAGCATTCTATCTTCTTTTTCCCCTTTCACTTTATTATAAAATTCAATCTTCATTATTTATCACTTGCAGAATAGTTGCTTTTCAGTTTTCTCAGTATTTCAAGCTTATCCCTTATTGCTGCTTTTGCCCTGCTGTACTGCGATTTCGATGTATTTGTATCGATTCCCAGCATCTTGGCTATCTCTTTGTGCTTATATCCTTCAACAGCATAAAGGTTAAACACCATTCTGTATCCTGCAGGCAGCTCATTAAGAACTTTATACAATTCATCAGATGTAAAAAAGTCCTGTTCAAAGCTTGCAACTCCTGTTTCAACCGACACATACTCCTCAATTTCAATATGATACCTGTATTTCAGATTTTTATGATAATGAGTTATTGCCGTGTTTACTGCAACTTTTCTTAACCAGCCTATGAAAGAACCTGTACCTGAAAAATCTTTTATATTAAAAAAAATCTTTAAAAAACTATCCTGCAAAATGTCCTCTGCCTCCGCTTTGTCAGTTGCATATCTCAGACAAACACCAAGCAAAAAACGTGAATACTTATCGTACAGCAATTGTTGCGATTTTCTGTCATGCTTCGCACACCCCTCTATTATTTCCTGGTCGCTCATCATTTGCCGACGACAATTTTAAGACATCTCATGAAAATAAATGGTTGCATAAACTGAAAAATTAATTCAAAATAAATAATCTTATTTATCAATCCTCTTCATTTCAATGACAAAGGTCATTAAAAAATATACAGAGATCATCTTTTTTAGCAGTTTATAAACGAAATTTACCATTTATATATTTTAGGCACCATGTTTAACAAATTCATTTCGGCAATATTACCATATTTTCCGAAGAAATTCATCTGGATATTTTCAAGGTCATACATTTCAGGCGAGACAATAGATGATGCGATGCGCGTATCAAAAGACCTGAACAGCAAGAATATCAAGGTTACTCTTGATGTTCTCGGAGAATTTATTAAAACTCCCGATGAAGCTGAAACCAACAAAAAGGAATATCTCGATCTGATAGATGTTTCGTACAAAACCGGTATAGACGGGAACTTCTCAGTCAAACCTACAAGCTTCGGCTTGCTGATTGATAAGAATATCTGCTACCAGCATCTCAGGGAGATAGTTGTAAAAGCAGCTTCATATAAGGGATTTATCAGGATCGATATGGAAGATTCTCCGTGTACCGACATGGAAATTGAATTATTCCGTAAGCTGAAGGTTGAATTTCCTGCAAATGTTGGATTGGTCGTCCAGGCATATTTAAAACGAACCCTTAATGACATAAAAGGATTGGCCGATCTGAACAGCGAAACAAATCCTTTAAGCTTCAGGCTATGTAAAGGAATCTACGTTGAACCCGAAGCAATCTCATTTAAGAAATATGAAGAGATAAACCAGCATTACCTTGAAGATCTTGAATTCCTGTTTCAGAACAAGATCCATGTAGGTATTGCAACTCACGATAAACCTCTTGTTGAAAAGGTTTATAACCTGATTAAAGAATATAATGTTCCTAAACATCTTTACGAGTTCCAGATGCTTTACGGAGTTACACCTAAGCTTCGCGAAAGCATTGTTAATGAAGGACATACAATGAGGGTTTATGTTCCGTTCGGTGAAAAATGGTTTGGTTATTCAACCCGTCGCCTGAAGGAGAATCCTAAGATGGCAAGCCATATCATTAAGGCGATATTCTATAAGGGGTAAGAATAAGGTCGTCTCAAAAGGCACCATCCCGCTGAAGCGGGAAGAAAGTTAAAATACTATAAATCAACACTTTCCTCCCGCTTTTTGCGGGAGGTGTCCCGACCGAAGTGTCAGGACGGGGTGGTTACTTTAACTTATGAGACACGCTTTCTTATTTTCTCTGCTTTAAAGTTTCGAGATATTTCTTATGAATCTGGTAAATATCCTGGTCCGTCAGCTGAGGCTGAAGGGGCTGAGGCTTTTCGGGTAATCCGTTAATAAGAAGATAGACTGCGGGAATTAATAGCAAAGGACTCAGCCCTATCATTTTGTCAGGCGGGATTTGTCCTTTATAGTAGGCATCTTCACGTTGTTTTTGGCGTATAACTTCATAATTTGTCGCTGGATCGCCAAGCTTATTCTGACTTACACGTGCCTGATAAGCTGATACAGCAAGGTTGTATTTTGCATTTTCATATTCAGGATTTGATTCAGTCATTGGATTCATCAGATCCGACTTCAGTGATGTAAGTCTGGGAATTATAATCACTTCACCTATCAATAAAGTGTCAGTCTGCAAAAAAATTCCGGCAATAAACTCCCTGCCAGACAGTGTATCGTTAATAAACATAATAGCTTGTTTATAGCCAAGCCTTCGGAAAATGATGGTGTCATTTCTGTTCACATAGAAAGCAAATTTTCCTTCACCGTCACTGGCCGAAATAAACGATCTGTTTATAAATATCTGAGAGTTTGACAGTGGAGATTCGGTATTTGCATCCATCACCAGACCATGGAAAAGGATATTCCCCCTGGCATTATTTAACACCTGGCAAAAACTTGAATTAATGAAAAAGAGTAAAGAGGCTGAAACCAAAATGAAATATTTTTTCATAGACCGTAATGCTCGTTACAGTTTGATTATAAGCTCGCTAAGTGACCGCTTGGGAACATGATGTTTTTTTTCTCCATCTCTCCAGTATTTCACATCACCATCCTTAATATCATCAATAATCACTTTTTCGACAGGTTTTCCAAGAGCAAGAATCAGCAATATTTCAAATCGTTCAGGAATTTTCAGTTCAGACCTGAGCTGTTCACGCTTTATTGAAGCAATCATGCAACCTCCCAGTCCAGCTTCGGTAGCTCCGAGCATTATACTTTGTGCTGCAATCCCATGATCGACTCCAAAACCCTCTGTAATTGATTTGTCGCCAAGAACGATGATGTATCCCGACGGCCTCTCCCCCGGTTCTGGTCCATCCCACTCCTTCAGGTATGCTGCCCATACTACTGAAGGAAAAACCCTGGCGCAATCCTCGGGTGAATTGTAAACCAGGTATTTCAGAGGCTGACGGTTTGCACCTGAAGCCGAAAGCCTGGCCATTCCGATAAGTTCTTCAAGAGTCTTATAATCAATACGATAAGACTCATCAAACCGTCTGTAGGAACGGGTTTTGAAAACCAGATCTTTTAGTGTCATTTATACACTTATATTTTATTTCTCCTCTCTTATCCAGTTTAGAGGTCTATTCCCAAAAAAAGTGGTAAATACTAAATTACAGATTTACAAGGAAATCAAAGCATTATCAGAAACGCTTTGAAACAATATCCCAGTCAATTATCTCCCAGAAGGATTTTAGATAATCGGGACGCCGGTTCCTGTAATCGATATAATATGCGTGTTCCCATACATCACAGGTTAACAGTGGTTCAAGCCCTTTTCTCATAGGATTTCCGGCATTTGATTCCTGGATGATCTGCAGATTTCCATCTTCATTTTTTACCAGCCATGCCCAGCCGGAACCGAACAGAGTAACTGCAGCTTTTGTAAACTGCTCTTTAAAAGAATCGAAGGATCCAAATGTCTTAGTGATAGCATCAGCTAGTTTACCTTCAGGTTTACGTTTGCCATTCCTTGAAAATGATTCAAAATAGAAAGTATGATTCCAAACCTGGGCTGCATTATTAAAAATGCCTCCTTCAGCTTTTTTAATAATAGTTTCAAGATCTGCTTTTTCGAATTCAGTGCCAGGAACCAATCCATTCAGGTTGTTTACATAAGCCATGTGGTGCTTACCATAGTGATATTCAAGTGTTTCTTCACTTATGTGAGGAATAAGTGCGTTCAGCCTGTACGGAAGTTTTGGAAGTTCGAATGCCATGGTTCAGATGTTTTAAGTAAGAATTCAGAAATCGTATATCAAATCAAATGTAAACAATTTAAGCCATTTGATTTAATACGGAGTGAGAAAAATTTGTTCCGGCATTTCAGGAATTATATCCTTCTCTCCTGCTATTCTGAAAAGTTCAGAGATGGCTTTCTTACCCTCTTTGCCCAGATTTAATGTGTATTTATTGACAAAGAGCTTGATATGATTATTCATTACCGTACTATCCATTTCCTTTGCGTTGGAAGTGACAAAATCGTATGATGCGATTGAATCGTGATAAGCAAATTCCAGGCTTCTGCGGATAATACGGTTTACTTTTAGTGCTATATCATTCCCGATCCTCCTGTTTATTACGATCATACCCAGAGGTATTGGAAGATTTGTAAGCTTATGCCAGTATTCACCCAAATCAGCAATTTTCTGAAGTCCCTTTTTATGGTATGTGAAACGCGTTTCATGGATTATCAGTCCTGCGTCGACTTCATCTTTCAGTATCGCATCTACGATATCGGAAAAAAGATATTCTGTTTTATTATTTGCTCCTGGCCATGCAATACTTAAAAGGAGGTTTGCAGTAGTATAATTACCCGGAATGGCTATTCTGGAAGAGATCAATTCTGATTCGTAAATTTTGCGCTTGCTGATCAGGAGCGGCCCGTTCCTGTGACCAAGTGCGCTTCCTGAATCGAGGATAAGATAATTCCTGGCAGTAAAAGCGTATGCAAAACAGCTTATTTTGGTGATATCAAGCTTACCTGAAAAAGCCCTATGGTTAAGTTCCTCGACATCAGACAGAAGATAATCAAATTCCAATCCCTCAGTATCAATTCTCCCATGCACCATAGCATCAAAAATAAATGTATCGTTTGGGCAGGGTGAGAAACCAAGTGTCAGTTTCATTTTTCAATCAAGAGTTAAAAAAAACTCAATCAGCTTTTCTGAAAGATTATTAAGAGCGACCTGAATATTCCATTTGTTTTTATCGCGAGGTTCCACTCTGTTTGAGATTGACCTAATTGCCAGGAAAGGTATTTTTTCTCCGCTGCAAATATAAAAAAAAGTTGCTCCCTCCATAGTTTCAATATCGGGATTATATTTGCTCCTTAGTCGTTCAATAGTGGAAGCAGAACCGGAAGAGGTATTGACAGTAACAGCATTGACTTGTTTTAATTTACTGATTATCTGTGTATTAAATGTTGTATCTGCCAGAATTTTCCCGTCTTTAAAAGGAAACTGGTTTGGATCCTGAATACCAGCTTCAGAAAGAGTGAGAAAGCTGTTGCCTTTCTCCACACCTGAATCGGCAAAACAATCAGAAACGGGAACGACTACATCTCCGATGACAATGTCTTCCTTATAACTGCCTGCAATGCCTATATTCATAGCAAGATCAGGCCAGGGATTAGCAGAGAGCCATTTCATCAAAGACCATGATGTTGCAACAGAACCGACGCCTGTTATTAAAAGGCTTATTTCATTATTCCCAAGAATGTATCCATCACGGGATAGTTTTATTCCGGGAATTTTTCTGAAAGCATCGGCCTCAGATTCAGTGGCAACGACTAATAAAATTCTTTTCAACTTTTTTTCTTAATGCCCACTATTCTTACTGAAGGGTAGCCAATTCTCAAATATATTGCTTTTCAGACTTAAAAAGACAAACTTTATTGGTAATATTGTATTATAAACGCACTGTGAAATGATCTATCTTACACGTCGAGAAAGATTCAGTGCTGCTCACAGGATGTTCAGGCAGGACTGGTCTGATGAAAAGAACCGGGAGGTTTTCGGGAAATGTTCGAATCCAAACTGGCATGGACATAATTATATCCTTTGGATTACTGTTAAGGGAGAACCATCTGAAGACCATGGATTTGTAATGAATATCAACCTTCTCAAAAAAATTGTTCAGGAAAAAATAATTGACAAGCTCGACCACAGGAACATAAATCTGGATGTTGACTTTATGAAAGGCAGGATTGCAACAACCGAAAATCTTGCAGTGGCTATCTGGGAGGAGCTTAAGAATGCAATTGAAAATGAGGGCGCTTGCCTCCATTGTATTAAAATTGAAGAAACTGAAAACAATTTGATAGAATATTATGGCTAAGACTATTGAAAAAATTAATGATGGTTCAGGAATGACCGATGAAGGGTACAATAAAATAGAGACCTGGAATGCAGAAACCATCGAAGAAATGGCAAAGATGTATAAAAGGGTTCTCGAGCTCATAGGCGAAGATCCAAAGAGAGAAGGACTTGTACGAACCCCTGTCAGGGTTGCTAAAGCCATCAATTACCTGACCGTAGGTTATAACATGAATCCGCATGAGATCCTTAAAGCAGCGATGTTCAAGGAAGAGTACAGGCAGATGGTTATTGTTAAGGATATTGACCTTTATTCGATGTGCGAACATCACATGTTGCCTTTTTTCGGCAAAGCTCATGTCGCATATATTCCTGACGGGTATATTACCGGACTGAGCAAAATAGCACGTGTTGTTGAAGCTTATTCAAGGAGGCTGCAGGTACAGGAGCGTCTGACAACACAAATAAGGAATTGTATTCAGGATACTCTTAAACCACTTGGAGTAGCAGTTGTTATTGAAGCTCAGCATATGTGCATGCAGATCAGAGGAGTACAGAAACAAAACTCAGTTACAACAACATCAGCATTTACCGGAATATTTCTTGAACATCTTAACACCCGCGAAGAGTTTATTCATCTGATCGGATCGAGGTTGCATTGATTAACTGCATTATCTTTTAATTTCTTACTTTTGCAAACCGCTCAAAGCGGACTTAATTTAAAAGTCTGATTATGAAAGCATTCGTATTCCCCGGACAGGGAGCACAGTTTCCCGGTATGGGTAAAGATCTCTATAACAAATTTCCTATTGCAAAAGAGTTGTTTGAAAAGGCAAATTCAATTCTTGGCTTCAGGATCACAGATCTGATGTTTGGCGGAACTACTGAAGATCTGAAACAGACTAAAGTTACCCAGCCTGCCATCTTCCTTCATTCAACAATTCTTGCAGCTGTGCTTGGAGATACTTTTAAACCCGATATGGTTGCAGGTCATTCGCTTGGTGAATTCTCAGCATTAGTTGCAAACAGAGCTCTCTCTTTTGAAGATGGTCTGGTGCTTGTCTCAAAAAGAGCATTGGCAATGCAAAAAGCATGTGAAAAGACTCCTTCAACTATGGCTGCAATAATCGGAGCAGAGGATAAGGTAGTTGAGGAAGTATGTGCCTCAATAATTGAAGTTGTTGTGCCCGCTAATTATAATTGTCCCGGACAGATAGTCATTTCCGGTTCAAACGAAGGTATTGACAAAGCTATTGAAGCTCTCAAGGAAAAAGGTGTTAAAAGAGCACTTAAGCTTGCAGTGGGAGGAGCATTCCATTCTCCAATTATGGAACCTGCAAGGGTAGAGCTTGAAGAGGCTATCAGAATGACAAATTTCAACAAACCTGTCTGCCCTGTTTATCAAAACGTCAGTGCAAAACCTTCAAGTGATCCGGATTTAATTAAAACAAACCTTGTTGCACAGCTTACCTCACCTGTAAGATGGACCCAGAGTGTGATAAATATGATTTCAGATGGAGCTACATCGTTTACAGAAGTCGGCCCTGGTAATGTTTTGCAGGGACTGATAAAAAAGGTGAATCAGAATATTATTACTGAAGGGGTAGTTTTATGATAGTCTTGCAGGTCTTGCAGGTCTTGCAGGTCCTGGAAGTTGATTAGAAATTCAAAGTTACATTCTGGAAGACGGATTCGTTCAGGGATAGGGCAACAGGGCAGGTCTTTACACAATATTCGAGAATCCTTCTTTGTTTGTCAGTGCAGGTATTCCCGATAAAATCAAATTCAATTTTCACCTCTCCAATCTTCCTGGGATTCTCAGCCATAATTTTGGTTATTTTACATGTCGCTCCATCTATTGAAAAACCATGTTCCCTTGCTGCAATGCCCATAATTGTAAATATGCAGCTCCCAAGGGCTGAAGCTACCATATCGGTAGGTGAGAAATTCTCTCCTTTTCCTTTATTGTCCACCGGAGCATCGGTAATGATTTTGCTTCCTGATCGTACATGAGTTATCTCTGTTCTCAGATCGCCTTTATAGATTGTTGTTGCTGTTTCCATTTTGGACTTTATTGAATTGTTTGATATTGACTCCAATTAATTAAGTGTATCTTTAGTTTAATCAGTTACTTACCCACCCCTACCTCCCGCTTCTCCGCCGGTTGGCGGATTCGCGGGACAAGCTCTCCCAGGAGGGGATCCTGAGGGTTTTTACCTTTGTGCCTTTGTACCGTTTCACCTTTACACCGTTATACGGGTTTCATTATTGCTCCTTTATGACGTTTCCCGTCGACCATAATCTCGAGAGGTTTTTCAAACCGGATATGCCTTATGTAGTCGTCTTCGTAAACTGTATTAAGTCCATTAAGATAATTAACATCATAACAACCTTCATTGATATAAGGATTTATAGTGAAATATCCGACCCGGAACGATGTAAGATTCTGGAAGAAATGCGTTCCCTGGCTTGGATCAATCCTGTAATTTTTCAGTCCTGATTCAATGATTATTCTTGCAGCTGATATCTGCGGCCATTTTACAGGGATTCCAAGCCATGGATCTGTAGATCCCCATCTGCCAGGACCAACCAGCACATATCCGATTCCCTGTTTTACAAATGAAGCGTTTAAATTCTCAATAATAGCAGCAACGTTTTTATTCAGTGCAGCATTAAAGGATTCCGGTTTTATATAAACCATATCATGAATTCCTTTAAATAATCCATTACCCAGAGCTGATTCAGAAAATATGATTGTATCCTCGCGTTTAACATTTTCAAGGTTTATGCTATAAGTCTCGTCTGAATATACTATTGGCCTGATTTGCAGGAAGTTGAATATCTTTGGTGTACCTGCTGGTGTCTCAAGGTTTGCTGCAAATTCAATTTCTATAGGATTGTTCATTTCTCTTTGGCCAAGCTCAAGAAGGGTGGACAGGATTTCAGCAAGCGGGAATGATTTGTGCTGTAAAATATTTGAAAAAGTTATAACTCTCTTACCCTGAGAGGTTATTCCATCGCGAAGAATATTATTTGTATGGTCGTATGTTGAAGCCAGATATTTCATTGCACCATCGTTATTTGCATCTTTTATATCTATCCTGAGTATATTGACTCCATCGTCGGTAGAAGGTACAAAACTGTCGATATTGAGATCAAGGGCCCGGAATTCCTTTTGAGAGTCACGAATGGCCAGCTCGGGAGACGAAAGCTGAAGGATTTTTTTGGGAATTTTTGGACAGAATCTCAGTGACATTCCTCCCTCGACGATCAATTTGCCAAGACCAAATGCAACATTTACAATTCCATCTTCTGCCTTTTCGGAACCAATCGGGTAATAATTTATCGACCTGGCCACCCCTGAAAGAGTCGGATAGAAAATATCTCCATGTCTGTTTCCACAAACTTCCTGCAGAACTATTCCCATCTTTTCCTCATCAATCACGTTTGAAGTAGCAGTCATATAAGCCTTGCTGGCTTTATAGTAAACCGAAGCATAAACCTCTTTAATGGCATCGGATAATACCGTAACCATTTGCTTGTTATCAGGCAGCCTGGGGATCATATATGTTGAATAGACTCCTGCAAATGGCTGATAATGTGAATCTTCCAGCTTACTTGAAGATCGTACAGCTAAAGGATGATTTCGGGAAACGGCCAGATAAGCATAGAAATCCTGGTATACACGTCCGGGAAGCTCCGCATTGATGAACCTGTTAAGAATCTCATCGTCGGAGAGGTCTGACAGAGCAACAGCATAAAGGTTGTTATGGTCCATGAACTCATCAAAGATGTCGGTACTCAACACAACGGTTCGTGGAATTGTAATAAGAACATCAGGGAACTTATTAAACAGTTTGTTGTTCTTTATAATCCTGTTAATAAATGCAAGTCCCCTTGCTTTTCCTCCGATAGACCCTTCCCCTATCCTTGAAAAGATCTGGTATTCATCAAAACTTGACTTATCGAACTTCGCAATCACTCCTCTTCCTTTTCCCAACCGGAAGCTTGAAATAGCGACATATAGAAATCTTCTCATCTCGTCCATTGTCTCAAAATCTTCCTTCCTGATGTATTTAAACATTTGGGCTACAGGGAATAAAGCTCTCGCATTCAGCCATTTTGAGAAGTGATTTCGGGTGGCATGATATTCAAGAGTGTTATCGGGGATAGTGAGCAGCTTTTGCTGAAGACTCTGAAGATCAGTGGCTATGGCTATTGGTTCAAGAGTATCAGGATTTCTGAAAACAAATGGTCCGAAAGCAAGGTTTTGTATTATAAAATTCCGCAGCTCAAGAGATAACGATTTGGAATACTTATGAATAAATCCTGCACCAATCTCCTCAGCTTTCTTTTTATGCTCAATATTCGATGATTGAAGCAGGAATGGAACCTTATCATCATCGGCCATCACTACCTTGCATAATTCGAGCCCTGCATTTTCATCCGGAACATTATCTCTTTTATAGCTGATATCGGAGATCACCCCAAGGACATTGTACTTATATTTTTTGTACAAAGCTTCTGCATCATTGAAATTATTGGCAAGTAATATTTTCGGTCTTCCCCTCATTTTAAGCATCCTCTGGTGCTCATTAAGCGCTTCACGTTGAAAATCAAGCGATTGTAGCAGTACAATCCTGTAAATATTCGGAAGGTAAGATGAAATATATCTGATTGAGTTTTCAACAAGGATGATTGCCTGAACACCAATATTCTCTATATCATGATCAGCATTCATCTTATCTTCAATCAGCTTTATTATTGCCAGTATCAGTGCGGCATCACCCAGCCAGCAGAAGACATAATCAATAGCGCTGAGATCTTCTCCTTCAAGCCTGAAGGAGACTTCGCGTGAAAAATATGTAAGAACAACAATCGGAATGCTGGGATATTTGGCTTTTATCCTTTTTGCGAGGGCAAATACATCTATACCTTTAAGGCTCAGCATTGAAATTACCAGGTCAACATTTCCCTCCTGGAGAATCTTAAAGGCATCTTCTGCATTGTCTGTCTGAACAAATGTCGGTGGATATCTAAGGTTAAGTGAAACGTATTCGTTGAAAATCTGCTCATCAATCCTGCCATCTTCTTCAAGCATGTAATTATCATAATTACTGCATATTACGAGTACCCGATGTATTCGTTTCTGCATAAGAAGGTCGAATGATGTATCGGTAAAATCATATTTCTGCAGATCAAGTATTCCTTCAATGATGGTCATACAGTGAAAAATTAATGATTTATTGTGATAACAGCAATTCCTTTTTTCCCGTCCATTCTGACGAGAAGGGGTTTTTCGAACCGGATATGCCGGAAGTATTTACCATTTTCAATTACCTGCTGCTCATTAAGCCTGTCCCAGTTTATTTTTCCGTTATGGGCTCCCTGGTTAATTGAAAAGTATCCTACATTCATTGATGTGACATTGTGAAAAAAGTGGGATCCGAGTGATGCATCGAGGTGAAAATCAGGGAGATCGACTTCTACAATAACTTTTGCATTTGATATTTGCGGCCAGACTACCGGTATGCCAAGAAACCTATCTTTTGTTCCCCATCTTCCGGGACCTACCAGGATATAACGAAGGTTGGCTTTCAGCATCTTTTCGTTAATCATGTCGATCTCTTCAGCTATTTGCGTGGTACGTAAATTATCAAATTTATCAGGTTCAATATAAATTAAATCTGAAATATCATCGATCACTCCGTTTCCCATGCTTGTAATAGATTCAAGGATCAGATCTTCATTATTAATACTCTCAGGATCAATATTATATCCTGCTCCGGTTCCTACCAGCGGTTTTATCTGAAGAAGATAAAAAGAGGCGTTCCCATCTTTATCTTTATTCAGATCGATCGCAAATTCAATTTCTGACGGGTTTCCTGTAGCTTCAGCTACAACATCAAGTATGGTCTTGAGTGTTGGCGCAAGCGGGATATAATTATATTTGAGAATATCAGTAAAATTTATTACACGGGGTCCAGGAGTATCGAGCCCGGGCACAATTGTATCATTATCTGTATTCAATACTGATGCTGAGTGATTCAATGTTCCATGTTCTTCAGCTTTCGCAATATCCAGGGTTATAAGACCTGCATTTTCACCATCCAGCAGGTTTAAATCTTTTTTTGTCATATCGACAGCATAGAAATAAACCTGGGAATTCTTATACAGATCATTTTGAGAAATAATATCCAGAGACGGGTATGACGGTGAAAATCTGAAAGCTCTTTCTCCTTCGACCACATAATGACCTAATCCTACAGCCATAACTGCAAAGCCATCTTCAGGCGTCATGTGAGCCACCGGATAAAAATTAAATGACTGGGCAGTTCCGCTTATATGCGGATAGAATGCATCATTAAACCTGTTACCGACCACCTCCTGGATTACAACAGCCATTTTTTCGAGTTCGATTTTATAATTGATTGCTTCAAAATATGTTCGTGAACTCCTTGAATATATTGAAGCAAAAACAAGCTTTATGGCATTAGACAGCTGCCGCAGCCTGGTATCAAATTCGTTATGATTATTGGGAAGAAGATATGTCCCGAAAATGCCTGAGAAAGGCTGGCTCAATGAATCTTCAAATAAGCTTGATGATCTCACTGCAATAGGTTTCTCTATTTGTTTAAGTAGTATCCTCAGCTCTTTTTCCAGTGTGTAGCTTAGACTCCCTTCGAGAAAAAGTCTTTGAAGCGCATCAAAATCCTTTTCTTCTTTTACGCTGTTCCACAAATGATTACGTTCCATGAACATATCGAACTCATCTGTTCCTATTATGGCAGTTATTGGGGCTTTAATGTTTATTCCCGGTAAAAGCCTTCCAAGCTCAAAGCTGTATATCAATGTATTGATGAATGCAAGGCCTCTTCCTTTTCCGCCAAGCGAACCGCCTGACAGGCTCACAACGTTAGTCTCGTCAATTACTGCCGATTCTTCAAAATTGATAACTCTTCCTTTGTTTGTCTCGCGCCTGCGCTTACGGATTATATCGATAAGAAATTCCCTGAGCTCTTTAAGAGTGTTAAAATCAGATACCTTAATCGGGTTAATAAGCTTGGCAATTTTTACCTCACCTCTTGCCATCAGCCATAGTGAGAAATGATTCTTCATTGCATGGTACGCCAGAGAATCTTCAGGCACTGTCTCGAGATAAGCCTCGAATTCTTTCATTGATTTTGCTACTGCGATCTGGCGTCCCTTATTATCTCTGTAAACAAAATGTCCAAAACCCAGGTAATAGTTTATAAATGATTTCAGGTCCTGGAGAAGACTTTCAGAGTTTTTATTTATAAAATTTGACTTAAGTGCAAAGGCATATTTTGCATTTTCGGGGTCAGATGACTGAAGGACTGTGGGAAGATTCGGCAATTCTTCTTTTATCATCTGAATCAGCTCGAAGCCGGCGGTATCATTTAATACGCCATTCCTCGGAAACCGCATATCAGATATGATACACAACAGGCTTTCTTTATACTTATTATATATAGTCACAGAATCCTCCCAGTTTGAGGCAAGTAAAATTTTTGGTCTTGCCCTGAGCTTCAGCACTTTATAAAGTTCGTCTGTAGAGACATCCTCAATAAGGCTTCTTGTTTGCTCCAGCACCAGCGTATATAGCATTGGCAGGTAGCTTGAATAGTATTCAGCAGAATCTTCCACAAGAAGAATTACCCTGGTAAGTCCTTTTTTGGTATCATTTTCGACATTTACCCTATCTTCGAGAAGCTTGACCATTGCAAAGAATACTTTGGATTCACCGGTCCAGACAAAATAATTATCGAATGGTACACCTGCTGCTTTCTGCTTTTTAACAAAAGGAACATCTCCAGGATTATTCAGAAGAATGAATGTCGGCAGGTAAGGATATTTATCCTTGATTTTTTTACAAAGTATCATCGGGCTCTCCTTATGGACACCAATCATAATAATTACCATGTCGAAGTGTCTGGCTTTAAGCCTGTTAAAAGCTTCATCCTCGCTTGAAACACCGGTAACCCTCGGGAGAGAAGTCAGGCTAAGCTGATAATATTCACCTAGCATATGGTCTGAGAATCGTCCTTCACCCTCAATGGAATAGGCATCATAAAGGTTAGCCACCAGAAGTATCTCTTTAACTTTGAAGGGCTGTAAATCGTGAAAGACATCCCGTTCAGCATTATGACGCTCCAGAAATTTTTGCAACAGCTTTCTGCTTGATACTGTTTTTAAATCTTCCGGTTCTTCCTTCGGGACCTGGGCTAATCGTATTATATCGCGTGCCTTATAACTATTGATATAACCTGTTAAAAGACTTGCAATATTCTGGATCAGGTCCCATTCCTCTTTTAAGAAAGGGCCTCCTTTTTCAACACTGAATTCTCTTGTATAAAATATTTCTATTGAACCCTTTTCATTGTCTATTGTGTTGAATTCCTGGATCATTTTCCATGAAGTCTCCTGAAAATTAGGCGTTTCAAATGTTTTATCAAGGAATCTTATACGTGCTTCAGTATATTCAGGATATTGCCAGGCTGCCGGTAAAAGCAATACAACCTGCTGGAGTGTTTCCTCGATGGGCTTACCTTCCTTAAGAATATAGGTAGTCTGATTTATACAAGAAAGCTCCTTTACCCTTTCCTGCTGATCGTGAAGCAGCTTGTGGTATTCAGGTGTAATATGGTTCTTTTCATCCATGTGGCAGAAACCGGAGAAGATCAGGAGTTAAAATTAGTAAAATTTCCGGTTTACTACGATGGCGCCGATTTGCAATCGGTGCCAAAATAGTTTTATCAGTGGTACGGATTGCAACCAAGCAAAGGCACGGATTACAAATCCGCGCCAGCATCTTAAAAGTAAACAGGTTTTATTCCACTTTCCATATCGATCCGCTCAGCAGAAGATCATCCATACATTTAATCTTCGAATCCTTCTGAACTGATTTAATCTGTTCCTGGACGTCAGCTTCATAGGTATTTCCTGCAACAGACCTTATAACTCCAAGAGCTACAGGGTATTCAGGATATCTCATATTCGCAAGCATATATTGAATTCCGGGATTCGGTTCTGATGCATCATGAACCAGCAGATTCTTTTCAGCAATCCCGTTCTCACCTATTGTGACAACTTTCAGTTTAAGTCCGTCGAGAACAAGACCCATATTATTTTCCTTCCCGAATTTCATTGGCTCACCATGTTTCAGGATAATGGTTCTGTCGTCTCTGACTTCTTTTCCTGTAACAACATCATGGATCCCATCGTTAAAAATCACACAGTTCTGGAGAACTTCGACAACAGAAGTACCTTTATGTTTTGCTGCTTCAATATATATCTGGATTGAAAGAGCAATATTTGAGTCAACAGTACGGGCAAAGAATTTCCCTTTTGCACCAATTACCAGTTCGCCGACTGAAAAAGGTTCTTCAACTGTTCCGAAGGGTGATGTTTTTGTCACCAATCCTTTTCCCGATGTAGGGGAATACTGGCCTTTTGTCAGTCCGTATATCTCATTGTTAAACAATATTATATTAATATCTATATTACGACGGATTGCATGAATGAAATGATTTCCGCCGATTGCAAGTGCATCGCCATCGCCGGTAATATCCCATACAGAAAGTTCCGGATTAGCGGTTTTAACACCTGAGGCAACCGCTGCTGCACGGCCATGAATTCCGTGGAAACCATAGGTATCCATATAATAAGGGAATCTCGATGAACAACCGATGCCTGATATAAATGCAAATTTCTCCTTTGGTATTCCAAGCTCCGGCAGTGCTCTCTGGACAGCATTTAATACAGCATGATCGCCGCAGCCAGGGCACCATCTTACTTCCTGGTCGCTTTTAAAATCTTTCTGTGTGTACTGAATTGTTTGTTGTTCTGCCATTTTATTTGCCCTCCAGAATTTTAATACATTTTTCTTTTATCTCTTTGATCGTGAATGGAAGTCCCTGGACTTTATTGACCTGTTCGTAGTTAAATTCCTGGTATTTCATACGCAGGTAATCGGCAAACTGACCAAGATTCAATTCAGCAACAACAATTTTCTTGAATTTCCTGAAGACTTCATTTACATTTTTTGGAAAAGGATTTATATAGTTAAAATTAGCAAGGCTGACTTTATATCCTTCGGCCTGTAATTCACGGACGGCTGTCATCAGATATCCGCGTGAGCCGCCCCAGCCAACTAACAGCAGGTCGCCCGATTCTTCGCCATAAACTGTAAGGTCTGGAATTTTATCTGCAACTTTGGCTACTTTATCAGCCCTTAACTTTACCATCTGTTCGTGGTTCTCGGGGATGTAAGAAACAGTTCCTTTCAGAGTTTTTTCAAGTCCTCCTATCCTGTGCTCGAGTCCAGGTGTTCCAGGGATAGCCCATGACCTCACAAGTGTCTCACAATCACGGGCATATGGAAGAAAAGGAATCTTTGTCTTATCAGCAAATGGAGGTTTTATTTCAGGCAGATCTTTCATTTTCGGGATT
The DNA here is from genome assembly GCA_026391515.1 of Bacteroidia bacterium. Lineage (GTDB taxonomy): Bacteria > Bacteroidota > Bacteroidia > Bacteroidales > VadinHA17 > LD21. Next base: position 44,949 of record JAPLEC010000457.1, read on the forward strand.
TTCCATGGTTCAGAACCATTGGCCAGATACCCGTCTGTTAGAAGCAGCACCGGCGTCATATGTTCCAGAGCAATCTTTGCAGCTTCATAAGCAAAGTGGAAACAGTCGGATGGGGTGCTTGCAGCTATTACCACAACAGGACATTCGCCACTCCTTCCATAAAGCGCCTGCATCAGGTCGGACTGTTCTGTCTTTGTGGGAAGGCCGGTAGAAGGGCCTCCTCTTTGAACATTAACTATAACTATTGGCAGCTCAGCCATGACTGCAAGTCCGATAGCTTCTGATTTCAGGGCAAGTCCCGGACCTGAAGTAGAGGTTACTGCCAGGTTTCCCGAGAAGCTGGCGCCCAGGGCGGTACAGATTCCGGCTATTTCATCTTCAGCCTGGAAGCTTTTAACACCCAGATCTTTACGTGCAGCCATCTCTTCAAGAATACCTGTTGCAGGTGTTATAGGGTAAGATCCGATAAATAGCTTAAGACCAGCTTTCTCGGCGGCTGCCAATAATCCCCAGGCTGTTGCTATATTGCCACAGATGTTTCTGTAAGTACCCTTTGCTATCTGTGCCGGTTCAATTTTAATAACAGGGTTTAATGCCTCAATCGTCTCTGCATAATAATAACCTGCTCTTAAAGCAATTTTATTTGCTTCAGCTATTTCAGGTTTTTTAGCAAATTTCTTATCAAAATACTGTTCGGTATATTTTAGCCTTCTGTCGAAAAGCCAGTAAACCATTCCCAGAGCAAACATATTTTTTGTTCTCAGAATCGATTTTGGATCAAGACCTATGTCCTTCAGAGCTTCCTTAACCATTGAAGAAATTGGAGCTGCAATAACATTATAATTATCAAGCTTTTCTTCAACAACAGGATCGCTCTTATATCCTGCTTTCTCAATATTTTTATCCGTAAAATTATCTTTATCAAAAATTATTGTGCCTCCCGGTTTAACCCATTTTACATTTGCTTTTACTGCTGCCGGATTCATAGCAACCAGTACATCAGAATAATCGCCGGGGGTATTGATCTCTGAATGTCCCAGATGGACCTGGAAACCTGAAACACCGCCTACAGTACCTTGCGGAGCACGGATCTCTGCCGGATAATCAGGGAATGTTGACAGATCGTTACCGAACAATGCAGCAGTATCAGAAAAAAGTGTTCCTGTAAGCTGCATGCCATCGCCGGAATCGCCTGAAAAACGGATAACTACTTCTTCTCTTTCAATAACCTGTGAATTTTTCGCCATGATAAATCATTAATATTAATGGAAGGCTTGATTACACTTAATCAATAGTTTAGTATATACAAAATTAGTTTTTTAAAGTTCGAAAAAACATATTATTAATGATAAATGTGCATGATTTTGGTCATGTTTTGAATAGACCCCCAGCCCCGCCAAGGCGTGGCCTGCCCCCTAAAGGGGGCTTAATCCTGAGGTCGCCTGAAAGTTTTTAATATACCGTAGAACTAGCTCCCCTTCAGGGGGGATGTCGCGAAGCGACAGGGGGGCATCAGCTCCAGATATCTGCTTTCTCGAGGTTTATCTCTCCTTCGAAGAACATCTTTGCAATCTTCTCAAAATAAGGAGTATAGTCGGAGACATAAAACTGGTCTATTACCTTGCCGGATGTATTAATCAGATTGTTTTCTTCGAGTATTTCTCTAAGAGTTATAGCCACTACTTTTGATGAATCTAAAATCTCTATATTAAAGTTGAATATTTTGCTGATCTGGTTTTTAATTATCGGATAATGAGTGCAGCCAAGGACTAAAGCTTCTATTCCTGTCAGAGACTGATCAGAAAGATATGCCCGGATTATTGCATTGCTTATATCATCAAAAATAAATCCTTCCTCGATCATCGGAACCAGTAAAGGGGTGGCCAGCGAGACAATACTAGTTTCAGGTGAAAGTTCTTTCAACTTTATCTCGTAAGTTCCGGAGCTGATTGTTCTTTTTGTTCCAATAACTCCTACTTTATTGAAATGTCTGGTGTTTAAGTACTTAACTACAGGATCAATTACATCAATAAGTATTGTGCGGGAAGCAAATTCTTTTTTCAGAGTTTCAAAAGCTGAAGCTGAAGCGGAATTGCAGGCAACGAGAATAACTTTGGATTTATGTTCCAGCAGGAATTCTGTAATCCTGCGGGAGTATTGTTTTATCGATTCAGCCGATTTATCTCCATAAGGAAGGTGCGCGGTATCGCCAAAATATATTATACTTTCTCCCGGCAGAATTTGTTTAATTGCGTGAGCAACAGTAAGGCCTCCGACCCCTGAATCAAAAATTCCTATTGGCTTTTCTTTCACTTTACTGAAATATTAAAAAAATGACCATCCGCCAGCTGGCGGATGGTCATCGGTATAGTGTTTAAAAATTATTTCAGGCCAAGCTTGGCTTTGGCGAGTGGCATTATATTCGTGCTTTTCGTTTCATCGTAATAAAGCAGCGCACCTTTGGTAAGATCAAAAACATAAAAGAATCCATTCTCTTTGCCAACATCTTTAATAGCTTTATCGACTTTTGTATAGATTGGCTGGAAAAGCTCTACCTGTTTGTTCTGAAGCTGTTCCTGTGCATTAACCTGGAAATCCTGCATCCTTTTGTTAAGGTCGATCATTTCTTGTTCCTTGGTTTGCTTGACAATGTCTGTCCAGTTTTTTTGTTCCTTACTATATGCGTCATTCTTGTTATTCAGTTCGACCTGCATCAATTCAAGAGCATTAACCAGTTCTTTACGGAATTTTTCAAGTTTTGCCGTAGCCGAATCCCATTCCGGCATAGCCTGGATCAGCTCATCGCTATTTATATGTCCGAACTTCATGTTTTGAGATTTACCTGTAAATGTTGCACATATAACAAGAAGTGTAATTGCTATAAATCTTTTCATTTCAAATTGTTTTATTTATTTATAAAGTGCAAAAGTAATTATTTAATTTTTATAACCTAATTTTTCAAGTATTTGATCGCTAATGTCATATTTAGGATTTGCAAAAAGGATATTTCCTCCGGAAGCAGTATCAAAAATTACTGCATAGCTGCCTTCAACAGCGATATCTTTAATAGCTTTCAGTATTTCATCCTGGATTGGTTTGACGAGTTCTTCTCTTTTCTTGAAAAGTTCTCCTTCCATTCCAAAGTACTTATTCTGAAGGTCTTTCATTTCTTTTTCCTTAGTAATGATTGCTTCTTCTCTTTTAGTCTTCATATCCTGTGAAAGAAGAGGTGCTTCATTCTGATATGATTTATATATCTGTTCAACAACAGCATAGCCATCTGCGACTTCTTTTTCCCATTGTTTAGAAAGCTTATCCAGCTGTTCCTGTGCTGTATTAAATGCCGGAATGTTTTTCCTGATATATTCAGAATCGACAAATGCATATTTCTGCGCAACAGCCATAGCTGAAGTCAGAATAAATAATCCTATAATAAAAACTGCTTTTTTCATGATTTGTAATTTAATGTTCATTTTAAAATTGCTGACCTATAACAAAATGGAATTGTGATTTATTAGCGCTTGGGTAAAGAGAAGGATTTGGAACCTCATCGAAACCATATCCCCAGTCGATACCAAGTAATCCGAACATCGGAAGGTTAGCCCTCAGTCCGATACCTGCCGAACGGTTCATTTTAAACGGATTAAATTCTTTAAGTTGATACCATGCTCTCCCTGATTCAAGGAATACAAGTCCATAAACAGTTGCCTGCTGGTTAAGAGAGATAGGATACCTCATCTCAAAAGTAATTTTTGAATAGAGATTACCTGCCGGAGCTCCGCTCTTAGCGTCTGTAGGAGTGAGAGATCCGTTAGTATAACCCCTCAGGGCAATTACTTCGCGACCATAGAAGCTATAACCTGTCATTCCATCACCACCCAGATAGAAGTTTTCAAAAGGCGATGGCCCTATATCTCTGTTAAAATAGCCAAGGTATCCGAATGCAAACCGGGAATTAAGAACAAGTTTGTCATTCTTCGAAAGTGGAAAATAATAATCTGCCTTAAAAAGCCATTTATGGAATTCAATCCATTTGTATTTTACTTCATCTGTCACATTTGACATATTCCTGCCACTTATAAAAGAGTAAGGAGGAGTTGCCTGGAGTGATAATGTAAATGATGAGCCGCTTCTTGGATAAATGAGATTAGGACTTGTAGAAAATCTCTGAAGCCTCACGGTAAGACTCGCGAGATTTGACTGGCCATTCTGAAAAAGGAACTGGTAATAGCTGTAGTTATTAAGGCTGTATCTTTGGTAGCTTAGCTCTCCGTAAATTGAGAAAAAGTCATCAGGCCAGTTCAATCTCTTTCCCAGACCCAACGAACCTCCGTCCATAATCATCGATTGACGTCCATCTTCACCTTTCTTTTTTCCGTTTGTCATCACAGATCTTGTCAATGAAATGGAAAAGGTATTCGGCTTTTTCCCTCCAAGCCAGGGCTCGACAAATGCAATGTTATATGCCTGATATACACGACCATTTGACTGCACTCTTAGGCTCAGTGATTGTCCATCGCCGGAAGGATATGGTCGCCACTCTTTGAGCTTAAAAAAGTTGCGCATTGCAAAATTGCTGAATATAACACCTATTGATCCAACAAGCATGCCTGCGCCCCACCCTCCTGAGAGTTCGAACTGGTCGTTTGCTTTTTCTTCGAGCTGATATAAAAGATTAACTGTTCCTGTCGTTGGATCTGAGATTGGTGTAGGATTGATCTTTTCCGGGTCAAAATGGCCGAGCACACCCAACTGTCGCATTGATCTTAAAATTTCCTCTTTACTGAAAAGATCACCGGGAAGGGTGTGCAGCTCACGCCGGGCAACATGTTCATTGGTTCGTGTATTACCCGTGATTATAATATCGTTCAGATAAGCCTGATCGCCTTCATATATTCTGATTTCCAGATCAATAGAGTCTCCTTCAACTTTAGCTTCAACCGGAGTAAGCCTTGAAAAGAGATAACCATAATCAAGGTACAGGTTGCTTACAGCATCTTCTGCTCCACTTAATCCCTGTAGCCTGTCAAGTATCAGAGACTGGTTATAAACAGATCCCCTTTTGACATTAAAAACTTTGGTAAGATCTTCTTTCCTGTAGACACTATTACCAACCCAATCAACATTCCTAAGGAAATACTGATTCCCTTCATCAACCTTGATTTTCAAACCGATACGATTATCAGAAATATTATATACTGAATCGAAAACGATTGTAAAATCCTTAAATCCGTTATCATTATAAAATGTAATCAGCTTCTCTTTGTCTTCTTCATATTTTTCGCCGATGTATTTTGACGTCTTGAAAATATTCAGGTTCTTCTTCTTAGTGCCCTTCATCTGATGGCGGAGCTTCGAAGTCTTAAAATATTCATTCCCGATAAATGCCAGCTGGCCGATTTTTACCTTTTTGTTTTTATCAACATTGATATTGAGTATAACATTATTAGGTTGATCAGGATCATCTTTCTGAACAAAATCGACAGCTGTATTAAGGAATCCTTTTTCAATAAAATGGTCCCTGATAATCTTTTTTGTATTGTTCAGAACATAAGAGGTAACCTGCGATCCAACAGGAAGACTTATTTTTTTAATAATGTCATCTGTTTCAGAATTTCTTATTCCATTGATTTTTACGGCAGACAAACGTGGTCTTTCCTGCAACAAAATATCAAGAGAGACTGTATCTGATTTGATCGATGTTATAGAAATTCTTACATCAGAAAATAAGCCCAGTTGCCATAATTTCTGAGCTGCAGTGGTAATAACATCTCCCGGAATAGCAATTGTTTGTCCGACTCTTAATCCGGAAATTCCCTGCAGGGCATTTAAATCAAGATATCTTACTCCTGATATTGAAACATCTCCAATTACATAATCATCTGCATTTGAAAAATCAAAAATTTCCTGTTTTCCCTGAGCATTTGCCTGAATGCCAGTGATAACAAGCATAAGTGCTATAACAATTCTTTTAAATCTTATTATCCTCATCAATTTCATTATTTTTCTAAAACCTGTTCCCTCGTTTTTCCAAATCTTCTTTCTCTTTTCTGGAAGTCAATTATAGCATTATAAAAATCCTCCTTACCAAAATCAGGCCAAAGTTTTTCAGTAAAATATAATTCTGCATATGCAAGTTGCCATAAAAGAAAATTGCTGATTCTTAACTCACCACTGGTCCTTATCATTAAATCAGGATCCGGGATTCCCTGAGTCTTAAGGTACTTTTCAAATAATTCCTCGTTTACAGATTCATATTTCAGTATTCCACGGTTTAAATCCGATGCAATTCTCTTTGCGGCTTCAGTTATTTCCCATCTGGAACTATAGCTGAGAGCTATAACCAGATTTAATCCATTTGAACCTGAAGTCACTTCAATTGTTTCAAACAACCTTGCCCTTACGTCATCAGCAAGTCTTCCAAGATCACCTATGGCCGTAAGACTTATATTATTCTTTAATAGTGTATCAGTCTCATTATTAAGTGATTGTACCATAATATCCATTAATGCAGAGACTTCATCATCAGGTCTTCCCCAGTTTTCCGTTGAGAAAGCATAAAGGGTCAGATATTTAATTCCAAGCTCAGCAGCTGCCTCAATAATATTTCTGACAGATTCAACACCCTGCTGGTGCCCGAAAATTCTGTCCTTTCCATGCTGAATGGCCCATCTGCCATTTCCATCCATAATAATCGCAACATGGAGCGGTAGTTTATCAATATCAATCAACTGTCTTAATGACATAATCTAGTGTCTCCTCCTTTTGCTGTCCACATCGTTGTAGGCAGGGCATCCGGCCAATTTGTTGTAGATCTTCCATGTAAGAGCAATGCCGGCAAATGAATACCAGTCATTATTATGGAGCCACGCAAAATCGGACGGAGCAACAAAATCTTTCAGACCGTCAAAGTTATCATAAAAAGTTTTACGAAAGCCATATTCTGCTTCGAGTCCCATATTTTTATAAATATTCACTTTAAAACCTACTGAAAACGGGATAACTGGTTCAATAGCAAAGACGGCATAATTAGTAACAACGGCACCAACGCCGGCTGCAAAATATGGCGAATAATCCCATAATTTTCCTTCGGTAGTATAAGGCAGAAAGTTAAATTCAAACTGAATTGCAAGTTCTCCCACAATTCCTGAAAATGAGGCAGCCCTTGTTTTCTGGAAATTGTTATTGAAATCAAGATCGTTTGCTCTCAGTCCTCCTGCAAAAATATTTGCTCTCAATGCATGCCTTGGATGCAAGTTGTACCTGTAAAAAATACCACCTGCCGGCAGAGGTGAATACATTACCTTGCTGGGATTGATATCACCCATATATGACGAGACACCAAGAAAAATCCCGTAATCAGAATTACGTTGTCCGACTGCAGTTAGGGAAAGGCTGACAAAGAAGAAAATCCAAGGTATTCTTTTCATTAAAAATAATCCCGTTCATTATCATCTGAATGAGGGCAAACCATGAGGCCCTGTTTTCAGCTTGTAAGTGATAGTAAGATTTAAAAAATAATAAACGTCATTAGCCTTGGAATATTGTGAAGTATAGCCATCCAGATAATCAGTGAGAGTATATCTTCCACCTACCTCGACTCCAAAATTCAGGTTAGGGGAATAAACGAGAGTCGCTCCCAATCCACCGGGAAATACAGCGGTGAATCCACCGACCTTGTAATTAGTATCAGCAACAAGGTCATCATTACCATTTACCCAATAAGCTGCACCACCAACACCTCCAAATACATAAAAGTCGAGCGATTTAAGAACTTTCTTGATATAACCCTGTTTACCCTTGTAAAACAAATAACTGTTTTCAGCATAATTTTTAATGAAGTAATATTCGCCGATAAGGGCCGGTTCGAAAATTGATGTTGTTGCTGCCATTTTTCTGCCTTCATTAGATCCTCTTACATCGGTAGCATGAAAAAGAGCATAACTCATACTGAGCCTTACATTTACACTCCTTGTGATCCTGTATTTCAAATTCCCATTTATATCGAACCTGGTCTGTAGGAAAGTCATATCCCTTAAGCCGAGAATGTTTTTTGTCTGTGAGTATCCACCGATATCACCAAAGAAAAAGGATGGACCTACACCCAAAGTGGCTTCCCATCTTTTCATTTTCCACAATTGTGCCTGTGAAAAAGGAACTGAAAGAATGAATACCAATATTATCAGAAATGACCGTTTCATGATACAATATAAATTATTGCTGATACAAATATAATAATCTAAAATTTAGAGCAATTAATAATCTGATACAAAATTAATTAAATATTATCAACCCAAAAATAATCCATATTCGGAACAATGATGATATTCAGATCATTAATAGTTTCAGTTTCTTTTATCTACACCCCACATAAGCCTGTTTCGAAGAGTATTGTAGAAATCCCGTCCCTTAAGCATTATCGTTTTTAATTTTGTCCCGGTTCTTACAATATGGATCTCCTCGCTGATTGAGAGTCTTTTAAACCTGAAATCGCATGTTGCCATATATTCGTCGGTCCTGGCTTCCATAACCATCCTGAGTTTACTATCACCTGAAAGTACAATCGGCCTTATTGTGAGATTATGCGGCGAAATAGGAGATATAATAATACTCTCATCTTCAGGCGATAATATCGGTCCTCCGACACTGAGATTATAGGCTGTTGAACCGGTGGCTGTCGAAACGATAAGTCCGTCGGCCCAATATGTATTCAGAAAAACATCATTCACATAAACATGAATCGTTATCATGCTCAGGTTGGCTTTCTGGATAGTAATTTCATTGAGTGCTATAGCTGATTCTCCACTGAAAAGGTTGACAGGGCGGCATATTTCAAGAAGAGATCTTTCAATGATGTCGTACTCGTTCTGGCATAGCTGATCAATGGATTTATTTAATTCCTCACCAGGTATATTTGCCAGAAATCCCATTCTGCCGGTATTTACCCCAGCCACAGGGATTCCAAGATCTTTAACTTTCAGAACAGTTTCGAGGAAGGTGCCATCTCCACCAACACTAAATATTATGTCGGGTAAATCCGAAAACTCAGGAAGATCGCTGATCCACTCAACTGATCCTTCGCCACTGGTTGTTTTTGCACCTGTCGATTTCTTAAAAAGCTGAATCAGAATTCCCCTCTTCCGGAATTCGTTCACAAGCCTCTGCACACCATCCCTGGTTTTTGTGTTATTATCCTTGCTGTAAATGGCAACTCGTTGCAACATAAGTTGTTACATATTTAGATATTTCATCAGGAGATCAAATCTTTCGGAATAAAACCGGTCAATAGAATCATTTGTGGTAACCCATGTTTTTACATCGTAGTTATATCTTTCAAAAGTCCTGATCAATGATAAAAGATCCGTTGTATTGACTTTTAAGGTAACCTCAAGCCGTGTTGATTCTTTTGGAGAAGTAATATACATGCTAAGCACCTTAACATTATTACTTTCAACAATCTGGGCTATCTGCGAAAGCGAATAATCCGTTTCAATCATTTCAAGGACTATAATTCCTCCGGGTTGATCCATGGATGAGATTCCGGCAATATGTCTTATAAGGTCACTTGTCGTTATTAATCCCTTGTAGTGTTTCTGGTTATCAAGCACAGGAACTACAGACAGCTTAAGCTGTGATGCAAGCCCGATGACTTCAAAAAGGTGCTGGTCAGAAGTAACATAAGGTTTTAATAATGTAAGCTCATGATTACCAATTGGTTCTTCAGGCTGATTCATATCATAAATGTCTGTATCGGATATGAGCCCGAGAAAATCCTGGTTGTTCACTATCGGTAAATGGGATATCCGGAATATCTCCATCCAGTTCAAGGCTGTCTGCCCTGTATCGGATGTTTTCAGCGATGGAATAATCTCGGATATCAAGTCGTTCGCAACCATTCAGGTTAATTTTCAACTAAATTAATAAAAAAAGCGTCAGTTCTATTAATTTTGCATTACTAATAACTATACGAATAATCAATATATTTATTTTATGACCAGGCTTAGTGTTAACATAAATAAAATTGCAACTTTGCGAAATGCAAGAGGAGGGAATATTCCAAATGTCCTTAATGCAGCAATAAACTGCCAATTATTCGGTGCCGATGGTATTACGGTTCATCCGCGGCCCGACGAACGGCATATCAGGTACAAGGATGTCCTTGAAATAAGACCAATAATTAAAACTGAATTCAACATAGAAGGTAATCCCTCAGACAGTTTTATCGACCTTGTGCTCTCTGTCAAACCCGATCAGGTGACCCTTGTCCCCGACAGGCATGATGCAATTACATCAAATGCCGGCTGGGATACGTTGAAAAACAGAACCTTTCTTACAGATGTTGTTTCAACCTTTAAGAAAGCTGGAATCAGAACATCACTTTTTATTGATACACAAGCAGTTAATATTGAAAATGCTGTGGTTACCGGAACAGACAGGGTCGAACTTTACACTGAGCCTTATGCTTCGGGTTTCAATAAAAATGCCATTGAAGCTATAACACCCTTTATTAGAGCAGCAGAAATAGCCAGAGATGCTGGTCTGGGGGTTAATGCTGGACACGATCTTAATCTTGATAATCTTGCCTACTTTCATAAAAACATACCATGGCTCCTTGAAGTCTCTATCGGGCATGCACTTATCTCTGATGCTCTTTATCTTGGCCTTGAAAATACAATCCAGATGTATAAAAGGCAATTAACCGGCTGACAGGAACATGAAATTATTTTACAGGAAATACGGGGAAGGACCACCGCTTGTAATACTTCATGGATTATATGGTTCCTCGGACAACTGGGTTTCAATTGCAAAAAAGCTCGTCAATAATTTTACTGTATATCTTCCCGACCAGAGAAACCACGGACAATCTCCGCACTCAGATGTGCATGATTATGATTCCATGAGCAATGATCTTCATGAGTTTGTCATTGAACTTAATCTGAAGAAGTTCTTTCTGGCCGGACACAGCATGGGAGGCAAAACTGCGGTCCGTTTTGCGCTCAGATGGCCTGAAATGCTTGAAGGACTGCTGGTTGCAGACATTTCTCCGTTTGAGACAAAAGCCAGATATACGGAATATTATAATCAGCACCTGACAATCCTTAAAACCCTCGCGAAAATTGATATCTCGGAAGCCAGATCAAGAGCTGAAGTGGAAAAATTGTTTGCAGAAAAAATCAGTTCCGTACGAATAAGAAAATTGATTTTGAAAAACATCCATAGAAGTGATGAAGGAAAACTTTCGTGGAAAATCAATAATGCATCTCTTCTGAAAAATATTGATAAGATAATGGACAGTGTTGTTGCTAAAAACGAGATTTTGGAACCAGTAACCGGTTTTCCTGTCATTTTTCTGAAAGGAGAAAAATCGGATTATATTCCTCCCGAAGATTTCAGTCTCATTCTCCGGTTATTTCCTGCCGTGGAATTCAGAGTCATAAAAGATGCCGGGCACTGGATTCACGTTGACAACCCGGAGGCAGTAATTACTGAAATTAATAATCTGCTGAATAATTGACACTGGTGCCGATTTGGCTTTGCCGAGCTCGGCCCGCTAAAGCGGTCCTCGGTTGCAATTGGTGTCAACCAAAAAAGGCACGGATTAAAAATCCGCGCCAGCAAAAAGTTACAGAATTAAAAGACTGTCACCGACTCAATCTTATCCTCCGGTATTCCCGGAAGATTCATGAAACGCAGAAGTATCTGGGCAATGGCGACAACGTCCTTTTCACAATAGCGGACTATTCTGCCTATATCTTTTTCGTTGTAATAAACATCTGCCACCATACTGCCGTCTATATCATCCTTCGGTGAAGGTATTCCAAGGATGGACGTCAGAAGATCGAGGGAAGTGTAATTCTTATAATCGCCGAATTTCCATAGATCCATGGTATCAAGCAGTTTAACCTCCCAGGGTTTTTTACCGGCATTATCAAGTATTTCAGGAATAATAAGTTTATTGATGATCATCCTTCGTGCAATATAAGGAAAGTCGAATTCCCTTCCATTATGAGCACAAAGCTGAGCCTCTTTTTTTGAATGTGAAAATTTCGTAAGCATCTCAGAAAATTCTGTAAGAATAACTTTTTCATCATCATTAAAAAAAGATTTAAGCCTGAAGGTGAATGGATTCTTATCCTTAATGTAACCTACTGATATACAGATTATTCTACCGAATTCAGAATAAATGCCAGCTCTTTCATAAGCATCTTCAGCTGACTGATCAGGAGCCCGGAATAACTTCGATTTCTTGTCCCAGTGAGCCTGCATCCGGGGATTAAGTTCACTCATAGACGATGCCTGGGGTACTGTTTCAATATCGAGAAACAATATATCTTCTACTTTAATATTTTCGAGCATATTTTTGAGTTTTTTTCTTTTTCAAATGTTTTTCAATAATTGAGATGAGCATTTCTATGCCGATCTGGTTTTCTCCTCCGCCGGGTATTATGATATCGGCATATCGTTTCGATGGTTCAATAAACTGAAGATGAGAAGGTTTAACGGTATCGTGATATCTTTCAAGCACCTTTAGTACGGAACGCCCGCGCTCGACAATATCACGTTGAATTACCCTTCCCAGCCGGTCATCTGCGTCGGCATCCACAAATACTTTTATATCAAGCATCTTACGCAAACCCGGGTCTGCAAGTATCAGGATACCTTCAATAAGCACAACCTTAGCCGGTTTAATTGTAATGGTTTCCTTCGACCTCACACAAGTCAGATACGAATAAATGGGCATCTCGACAGACTTCCCTTTTTTAAGTTGTTTAAGATGATCGATCAGAAGACTGAATTCCAGAGAGTCAGGATGGTCAAAATTGATCTTTTGTCTCTCCTCAAGCGGGATATGACTATTGTCCTTATAATAAGAGTCCTGAGGCATTACAATTACTTCGCCGCCTGGGAGACCTTCCATCAGCTTTCTGATTACTGTAGTTTTCCCGCACCCTGTACCGCCAGCTATTCCAACAATCAGCATTTATTTGTAATTTTGCATACAATAATGATCAAAAATAAGTAAAAGTTTGGAGTTTGACGAACGAAGTTTGAGGAATGAAATGACGAAATCCCGAGAATCGGGAGAGGAAATCCCGGGGAACGGGGGAGCCATAGTTTGTAATTATTAACCACAACTGAATGTCAGAACTTTACCCGATTAAATTTGAACCTGTATTAAAAGAAAAGATCTGGGGAGGAACGACCCTGGTCAGTCGTTTTCATAAAAATGCCAATCCTGATATTAAGTATGGTGAAAGCTGGGAATTATCAGCAGTATCTGACAATCTTTCAATTGTAAGTAACGGTTTCCTTGCCGGAAACAAAATTGAAGAGCTTATAGAAGTTTATATGGGCGACATAACTGGAGATGCTGTTTTCGAGAAGTTCGGCAATGAATTCCCTTTGCTTATAAAGCTGATTGAAGCAAGAGAAGATCTCTCAATCCAGGTTCATCCGGACAATAAGATGGCTAAAGAGAGACACAAGGCGTATGGTAAAACTGAAATGTGGTATATCCTTGAAAGTGAGAGGAACTCAAAGATTTTTACCGGTTTTAAAGAACCTTTAAGTAAGGAGATTTATTTAAATGCAATGAAAACCGGAGATCTTCCGGGACTCCTGAATATTGAGAATCCTGTACCGGGAGATGTTTTTTTCACTCCGGCAGGCAGAATACACGCAATAGGTGGAGGCATTATGCTTGTTGAAATTCAGCAAACCTCCGATATCACCTACAGGATTTTTGACTGGAACAGGAAGGATATGAAAGGAAAATCAAGGGAGTTACATACTGAGCTGGCTCTTGATATTATTGATTTTAAGGCAGCAGGAAAGAATAAAATCTCAAAACAACCGATTTTTAATAAAACTGAAAATCTTGTCAATTGTGAATTCTTTACTACAAACATCATAAGTTTCAATGAACGTATCAGTAAAGATTATAATCTTATTGACTCCTTTGTAATCTATATTTGTACTGAGGGAGAATTCCTGATCCGTTGGGATGGTAATTCTGAACCCGTCTCAAAGGGTGAGACAGTTTTGCTTCCTGCTATTATAAAAGAGGTTATTCTGGAACCGTCACCTGAGTCAAAAGTACTCGAGGTTTTTATTAGTGAAGACTTAAATCAATATAAATCAAATAATTAACTGCAATGAAAATATTATCATACTTATCTTTTGTTCTCCTTATTCTATTTGCAGCTACCGGATGTACCGGGAAAGGATCAGGGAAAAAGGTATCCGAAACTTCCACTGTACCTGATACCGGGTTTACAGGAATTAAAAGATATACCAGTGGAATGTTTCTGATAAAGGAGGTAACATTTAAAAACGGAGTGCGTCAGGGATTAATGAAAACTTTTTATCAGGACGGCCTGTTACGCATGACTTTCTGGTATGAAAACAATATGAGAGAGGACTCTTCATGCTTTTATTATCCCGATGGAAAGTTGTTCAGATCGACACCTTATGTACATGATACAGTTGACGGGATTGCAAGGCAATATTACACGAATGGGAGCATCAGAGCAAAGATCGGATACAAAAAAGGTTTTCGTACCGAGTTCTTTCAGGAGTTCGAAAATAATGGTAAACTATTTAGGGATTATCCCGAGGTTGTAGTCGGTTTAATGGATGAATATAAGTCAACGGGTGTTTATCATATCATGCTCAGCTTATCAGATAAAAGTAAAAAGGTTAAATTTTACAGAGGCGATTTTACTGATGGCCGGTTTGATACTACAATGGTTAAGTCAATTAAAACTATTGATGG
>JAPLEC010000441.1 GCA_026391515.1 Bacteroidia bacterium
AAGCTTTTTCAAAGATCAATACAATGTTCTTTCCCTTCAAATATTGCTTTTCATTACCTGTTTTTTTTGCTTTTTTCAAATCTGCTGCAAGTTCGAGAAGACAATTTATTTCTTCTGGTGAAAAATCTAATAGTTTAAGAAAATGTTTGTTGTGGAGATTAATTTTCATGTTTTTTAAATTAGAAGCGACAAAAATACTTGAAGTTATATGGTGGTTTAATGATCTGCAAATGTAAAAATTATTTGTTTTGAGTTATTGGTTTTGGTTACACAGAGTTCCACAGAGAAGCACAGAGTTCCACAGAGTAACCCTCTGTGTCTCTCTGTGGTTCTCAGGATTTCCTCTGTGTAAGTTCTTCATTTTAATTATTACCCAGACCCAAGGATCTATCTTCTGTTGTCTTCGTATTCCATAGTGATTTTTGAGCCGTACTTTGTATCAGCAAGTTTAAAAGCTTCAGTGATTACACCCATTTTGCCCCCGTTTTTAATGAAATCCAGACATGCCTGAATTTTTGGTGCCATGCTTCCTTTTGCAAACTGTCCTTCATTAAGGTATTTCAGAGCATCTGCATAATTCAAAAATTCCTTTATTTCCTGGTTGGGTTTCTTATAATTAATATATATATAAGGTACATCTGTCAATATATAGAATTCATCAGCACCGATAAGCGAAGCGAGCAGGGAAGAGGCCAGGTCCTTATCAATGACTGCTTCAGCCGGTCTGACATCCTTTTTTTCGTCTATATATACAGGTACACCTCCGCCACCGGCTGCAATGACTATGTTACCCTTTTGGGCAAGCTCCTTTATAATTGATTGATTCATAATGTCAATCGGAACAGGAGACGGGACGACACGCCTGTATCCTCCATCATTTTTAACTTCTTCCCTGAAAATCCATCCCTTTCGGGAAGCTAATTCATCGGCCTGTTCCATAGTATATATTTTGCCTATTCTTTTCTGGGGATCACTGAACGCCGGATCATTAATATCAACAAGAACTGATGTTACCACACAGACAACATTTTTATCAATCCTGTATTTATTAAGAACATTTCTGAACATTCTCTCAATCATATAGCCAATTCCTCCCTGCGAATCAGCGACACATATATCGACAGGCATCTGAGCAATATTATAAATCTGTTCACCCGCATCATTACGCATAAGAATATTCCCAACCTGTGGTCCGTTACCATGGGTTATAACAAGATCATATCCTTCTTTAATTAAAAATACGAGATTTTCCAGGGTTTCTGTTGTATTTTGCTCCTGCTCATCGATAGTTCCTGCCTGATTGCCTCTTAACAGCGCATTACCACCAAGCGCCACTACTGCCAGCTTTTTTTTCATAAAATAAATTAATTTCAAAATATTGCAATAATCTGATTATATGTACATTGCAGGATTAATAATTAACAGAAGATTACAAAGCTATCAAATTCTCAAGAATTCCGGCAACTATTTGTTAAACAATTAAGTCTCTAATTCAGACGTTTAGTAAAAGGAATCCTGATTATTTTCATAAATGTCAGAGTCGGGAATTGATGTTAAAAAAAAATGTTACTTTTACATAATTCATAAAAAAAAACCAGTGAGATTCAGATCCGGGTTAATCATTTCAATTGTTATTTCAATTTTAGGGTACTCCTGCAAAGAAAAGGGCAGCAAAAATATTGACCAGGGAGAAATTCATTATACCATTGAATATCTGGGTAATTCAAGTGTAATGCCAAGAGAGATTATGCCCAGAAATCTTATCGTTTCATTTAAAGACAACAAAATACTTTTTGATATTTCAGCACCTTTTGGCAATTCCGGAATTTTAAATCTTTCCAATCCTGAAAAAGGTATTTATGATACATATATCAGTCTGCTTTCGTGGAGATATTATTATGCTGCAAAAGAGGGAGAATCTCATCCCGGATTTGAAGCAATGAAAGGAATTGAAATTAATAAAACTTCCAGAACATCAATAATATGTGGCTTTAACTGCAAAAGCGCTGAAATTACATTTCCTGAGAACCCTGACAGGGTTTTTGAAGTGTGGTACACCAACGAGATAAAAGTAAAAAATCCCAATGCTGCAACTCCATTCAGTGATATTGAGGGTGTACTGATGAAATTCTTTTTTTTAATAGGTCCTGTTGAAATGCATTTCGAAGCAGAAACTGTCTATAAGAAAGATATCCCTAACAAAACATTTGAAAGAAGAGAAAAGTACTCCAGAGTTTCAAGAGAGGATATCGACAAGTTCATAAATAGAATGATAAATCTGTAAGGAGGTTACCGGCTGGCGGCAAGAGGTTATATAAACTGTCTCAGAACATAATACACTAATCAGAATCATATTTAGAATCATCTCATAATTAATCAACTGATTATCCGTTTCAACATTGTTTGTTATTTCCGGAAACTGTTTATAAAAACAATTATTCGTCAATTGTGCCTGTTTCAAAATTATTACCTTTGGGGTGCATTTTTTTAGAGTATCATGAGCACGGAGAAGGAAGATAATCCTAAGAAATCTGTTAAAGCTGCCAAAAATTCAACTAAATCGAAATCATTTTTTACTGATGAGAGGATAAAGTTCTTATTTGGCATTCTTTTCTCTGGATTTGCATTATATCTGTTAATTGTTTGCGTTTCATATCTTTTCTCATGGAAAACTGATGATGTTGTTTCAGAATCAAGAAATTTCAAGAATTTGGGTAGAGAGGCGGGTCACTGGTTAGCGAAAATGATAATCAGCAAGGGTTATGGATTCGGTGCATTTTTTATTCCCCTGATTTTCGGAGCAATTGGTTTGAATCTTCTTAATTTTCCTAAAGTCAAGGTATGGAGTTTAACAGCAAAATTCACTTTTGCGGCAATAATTCTTTCACTTATTCTTGGATTTTTCTTTGGCAAGACTGATTATTTGTTGAGTGGTCCTGGAGGTGCTCATGGATTCTGGATAATTGACCATTCGAATAAGTTTATGGGGAAAATTGGCACTGGTATCCTGCTTGCATTAATCACAATTGCATATCTCATCTTCGCTCTGAATGTGCATCCTTCAAAATTCAATCTAAAGTTACCTGCATTCCTGTCATTTATTAAGCGTAAAAAAGAAGGACTTGAAGCTGCACTATCGTCTGAAACAGAGTCAGGTTCGACTATTATTGTCGGAGGAGAAAATGGATACGATATTAATAAGGATGAAAGCAAAGTCGAATTTCTTATTAAAGACAGGACCGCCTCTGTTGATAATGACGATATTATTGATACTGAAATTATCTCTAAATCTGACGGATCACTGATCCATGATCTGGATAATGATAAACAGGTTGCACCGGATATGGATATCTCGAAACCGGAACCAGCCGATATCCTCTCCGACGAAGAGGTGGATGAGATAATGGAGAACTATGATCCCCGTCTTGATTTGTCGCGTTACAGATTCCCTCCTGTTTCCATACTTAAAGAACACAAGTCGTCCAGTGCATTTGATAATACCGAAGTCCTTGAGAATAAGGAAAATATAATTAAAACCCTGGGCGATTATAAGATCAGCATAAAACAGATTTCAGCTACAGTCGGACCAACTGTTACTTTATACGAGATCATTCCGGAAAGGGGTGTAAAGCTGGCACGTATAAAATCTCTCGAGGACGATATTGCCCTGAATCTTTCTGCAATGGGTATAAGGATCATTGCTCCAATTCCCGGAAGGGGAACAGTCGGTATTGAAGTCCCTAACAAGAAGCCGGAAATAGTTTCAATGCGCTCACTGATCACCTCCAAAGCATTCCAGGAATCGAAGTTCGACATAGCGCTTGCCCTGGGCAGGACAATTACCAACGATCCGTATATCGTAGATCTGACAAAAATGCCGCATCTTCTTGTTGCAGGTGCAACTGGCCAGGGAAAATCTGTTGGTATTAATGCAATAATAACCTCAATTCTCTATAAAAAACACCCGGCCGAATTGAAATTCGTTCTGATCGATCCGAAGAGAGTTGAACTGCCTCTTTACACAAAAATTGAACGTCATTTTCTGGCAAAGCTCCCGGGAGAAGAAGATGCAATAATCACTGATACTCAGAAAGTTATCAATACACTCTATTCATTATGCATTGAAATGGATAACCGTCTTGAGCTGCTTAAGGGAGCCCAGGCACGTAACATAAAAGAGTATAATGAGAAGTTTATCTCCCGCAAATTAAATCCCGAAAAGGGACATAAATACCTTCCATATATTGTTCTTATTATAGATGAGTTTGCTGATCTGATTATGGTTGCCGGAAGGGAGATAGAAGGTCCGATCGGAAGGCTTGCACAGGTGGCAAGAGCAATAGGAATACATCTGATTATCTCTACTCAGCGTCCAACTACAAATATCATCACGGGGTTCATAAAAGCCAACTTCCCGACACGTATTGCATTCCGTGTATTTTCATCAATTGATTCACGTACGATTCTTGATGTAACAGGAGCAGACAGGCTTGTTGGTAATGGCGACATGCTGATATCATCTGGCGCTGAACCTGTAAGAGTCCAGTGTGCATTTATTGATACACCTGAAATAGAGGAGCTTACAGAATTTATCGGATCGCAGCAAGGCTACGCTGATGCGATGCATCTTCCCGAATATATTGATGACAGCGAATCAGGAATGATTGAAGTTGACCTGAAGAAAAGAGATCCAATGTTCGAAGAGGCTGCACGTCTTGTAGTTCAGCATCAGCAGGGTTCGACATCTCTGATCCAGAGAAAGATGTCGATCGGATATAACAGAGCTGGAAGGATTATTGACCAGCTTGAAGCTGCAGGAGTCGTTGGTCCTTTCGAAGGCAGCAAGGCAAGGGATGTTCTTTGCTCCGACATGATGGTTTTGGAACAGATTTTGAAGAACCTTGAGTAAACCATCAATGATGAGGAAACTTTCAATAATCGCTTTAACTTTTTTTCTTCTGACAATTAATGCTTTTGGGCAGAAAGATCCGAAAGCAATAAGTATTCTGGACAAGCTGTCGTCAAAAGCTCTGGCAGCACCTTCTGTTTCAATGAAGTTTCTGCTTATAAATGTTGATCAGGTTCAGAATTCAATTGATTCGCTGGCCGGATCTGTTATCCTGAGCAAAAACAATTATAAGCTTTCCCTGCCTGATAATATCATCTGGTTTAATGGAGAAACATCGTGGAGTTACTTGCCTGCAGAAGAGGAAGTTACAATAACAAAGCCCGATAAAAAAGATAATTCATTTCAGAGCCGTCCTGTCTCCATTTTCACTATGTACAAGAGTGGTTATAAATGCAGGCTAATAGAGGAAAAGCCTGATGCTTATGTCATAGACCTTTACCCTGAAGATCTTAAAAATGAGCTTATAAGAGTCAGACTTACTATTGAAAAACCATCAATGAATCTCAGAAACTTTGAGTATAAAAGAAAAGACGGAACTAATGTTACTATAATAATCACAGACTATAATCTGACTCAGGTTCCTGACCCGGGCATTTTTATCTTTGCTCCCGAAAAATATAAAGGTGTTGAGGTTATCGATATGCGTTAAATCGGAATATGCAACCCGTGCATGATAAATATTTGATCGCAAAGATCAAAAAAAAATGATCTTAACTTTGAGTGCTTTACTTCAACTTTGCGCACCTTACGGTTTAATAATTGTTAATTTTATAAAAAATTTGACAGATGGAAATTTATATTTGCGAGAATGTTTTTGTACCGTTGCGATCGGGACCTTCGCACAGGTCGGAAATGCTCAGTCAGGTATTGTTCGGAGAAAAATATGAAGTCATTGATCAGATAGGACACTGGATGAAAATTTCAACAATCTTTGATAATTATACCGGCTGGATTGACATCAATCATCTGCAACATTCTGATGAAAAAAATGATGAGAAAGGATTTGTTCTGAACAGATCTCTGCTCTGTTATAAAAATGATAAAACAAAGATGGTTCTCGAAGCCGGATGCGATATCTATACTCCTGATTTTAAAGAAAATACATTTAAAGTCGGTAATAATATTTACACGACAGGCAAAAAATTTAATGACCACTTAATAACCACCAATGATTCACTGCCCGATACGGCAATGAAATTTCTGAACAGCCCTTATATCTGGGGAGGAAGAATCCCCTCAGGTATTGATTGTTCAGGATTTACGCAGCTTGTTTACAAAATACACGGAAAGCCGATTCCACGCGACAGCTCGAAACAGTGCGAAACAGGCATTGTTGTCAGTTTTATTGATGAGACAAAACCGGGGGACCTTGTATTTTTCGACAATGAGCAGGGTAAAATATCACATGTAGGAATGATTCTTTCGAGAGGCCTGGTAATACATGCCTCGGGAAGGGTAAGAATCGATTCAATTGATCACCAGGGAATATTTAAGCAGGAGACAGGGAAATATTCGCATCATCTGAGGATGATCAGGAGAATAAGTCTTTGAGTCTTGCTCTCCACCAGCCGGCGGATCGCTGTCTTTATAAAACCAAACTCCAAGACAGCGCAGCGCCAAGACCTCAAGACTTCTTTAATATTGCAGCATCAACGATTTTCAGAATTGCTTCTTCTTCTATAACTGCTTTTGACTCAATATCGCAACCTTTTTTAAGGATCTCTTTTGCTAAGTTTTTATCTTCAAGTCCAGCAGCATTGATCTTTACATTAAGATAAGCTCCTTTGATACATGATCGCAGTGCGAGTGCTCCCACACCGGCATCAGTCACAGAGTTGGGATTGCCCTTCTCGACCATCTCGCGGATAAGAGCAAAACCGGAATAGGCTGTTTCCATAACTTTAAAGGGAACCATTATTGCTTCTTTTGTGGCTGCCTGTACAGCATTGTTTCTTGCTTTTTTCTCTTCGTCTGTTTTCTTCGGAAGTCCGTAAGCTGCAATTATTTTGTTGAATGCTTCAGTATCTTCATCAACAAGATTTAGCAATTTGTTCTGAATCTCTTTTCCTTTCACCGCCCAATCGGAAAATTCCTTCCACCTGTCGTCCCAGCCTTTTTTATGACTCGACAGGTTTGCAACCATTGTGCCAAGGGCAACACCAAGCGCACCCATATAGGACGATATCGAGCCTCCGCCAGGTGCCGGCGATTCAGAAGCCGTTTCTTCCATAAACGACTTCAGATTCAAGTCGATCAGTTTTCTTTGCTCTTTTTCTGCCATGACAAATTCAATTATTTTTTCATCAGGATTAAATGGATGAATATCATTTAGTCCCATCGATTTTATTGCTATTTTAATTAGTTCACTATCCGATACTCCTGCAGACCTCTGCTGCTTTTCCAGAAAATATTTTCCGGCATCTAGAATAGATTTAAGCGGAACCAAACCGACAAGCTCTGAACCGGTTACTCTGACGCCATGGGCATCAGCCTTACGGCATACCTCATCAAAGGCAATATGAACAGGAGTTACTGAAATGTTTGTCAGGTTCATCGAGATTTGAGCTATACCGTACTCCTCGATATACCAGCCGATTGCTTTCACACTTTTAAGTGTACCAGGTACACTTATTTGTTCTCCCTTGTTGTTTTTGAAGCTCCTTCCCTTTTCTCTTACATCAAAAGCAATTGCATTTGCCCGTCGTGTTGAAGTGGTGTTAAGATTAACATTGAAAGCGACAAGGAAATCCCTTGCTCCGACTGCTGTTGCACCTGATTTTTTATTAAAGACTGCAGGGCCGAAATCTGGTTTCCAGGCAGGATCGGTAAGTTTTTTACTCAGCCCTTCATATTCTCCTTCACGGCAATTAGCAAGGTTTTTCCGTTTTTTTTCAAATGCAGCATTTTCGTAACAATAAACCGGTATTTTCAGCTCTTTACCAATTCTTTCAGCAACCTTCCTTGCATAAACGACTGTTTCATCCATAGTGATCCCTGATACAGGAATGAACGGACAAACATCAGTTGCACCCATTCGCGGATGAGCTCCATGGTGTTTTGACATATCAATTACCTCCGATGCTTTTTTAACTGCCAGAAAAGCTGCTTCGGAAACGGCATCGGGATCTCCGACAAATGTGACGACGGTCCTGTTGGTATCTTTCCCGGGATCCACATCCAGCAATTTCACACCTTTAACAGATTCAATTACATCGGTTATCTGTTTTATAACCGACATATCCTGCCCTTCGCTGAAATTCGGAACACACTCTATAATCCTCTTCTCCATTGATAATCTTTTCTTTTCTCTGTGTATCTCTGTGGTTCTCCGGATTTCCTCTGTGTAAGTTTTTAAAATATTTTTTATTACACAGAGTTCCACAGAGAAGCACAGAGGACCACAGAGTTATATCACTTTACCTTTTAAAATTACTGTCTCAATCAAATTGCTTCCAAAAGCATACGGCATAAATTCGTATGATGGTATTTCCTTGGTAATAAATACATTAGCAACTTTGCCACGTGCAATTGATCCATGAGTTTCAGAGATACCCATTGCATAGGCCGAATTAATAGTGACTGCATTTATTACCTCTTCCGGCACCATTTTAAGTTTTATACAGCCAAGAGACATGATAAGCTTCATGTTACCCGAAGGTGACGAACCAGGATTGTAATCAGAAGCCAGCGCTACCGGAAGTCCTGCATCAATCATTTTCCTTGCAGGCGGATCCGGCAGATCCAGAAACAAAGCTGAACCCGGAAGAAGTGTAGGCATAGTTTCAGAACCTCTAAGAGCCTCTATTTCTGAATCACCTGAATGTTCAAGGTGGTCGACCGAAAGAGCATTATATTTTACACCAACCTGCACTCCTCCTGAATAATCCAGCTCATTTGCATGAAGCTTTGCCCTTAGTCCGTATTTCATTCCTGCCATCAATATTCTTTCTGTATCTTCTGGTGTAAAAAAACCGTGGTCGCAAAAGACATCTATATAATCAGCCAGCTCCTCTGAAGCTACGACCGGTATCATCTCGTTAATGACAAGATCAACATACTTTTCCCTGTCGTTTTTATATTCCAATGGTACTGCATGTGCTCCCAGAAAAGTGGATCGTATTTCCAGAGGGCAGCTGTTTTTGATCCTCTTGATAACTCTCAGCATTTTGAGCTCATCAGTTAGTGTAAGTCCATAACCGCTTTTAATCTCAACAGCACCTGTGCCAAGGCTTATTATTTCATTAATTCTTACTATTGATTGATTGAACAATTCGTCTTCAGATGTTTCATGAAGCTTTTTTGCTGAATTAAGAATTCCTCCTCCCCTTTTTGCAATCTCTTCATAAGAAAGTCCCCTGATCTTATCTGCAAATTCAGTTTCGCGGCTGCCGGCATAAACCAGGTGTGTATGTGAATCGCAGAATGAAGGGAAGACGAATCTGCCTGATGCATCAATAATTTCTTCAGGATTAAAAGCTGACTTGTTTTGTTTGTTTTCTAAGTCCTTCATAGTCCCGAAATCGACAATCAAACCGTTTTCAATTATGAGATAAGCGTCTGATATTGTGTTAAGTATGGACATATTCCTCCCACAGACTTTAAGTTTGGGTTCCTCTTCAGTCTGGATAAGCCCTTTTATACTCTTAATAAATAATCCCATATAAGTATTTAGTCGTAAAAATAATTGCCTAAGGTAGCAAATATTAAAAAAAGAGGTCATTAATTCCATTTTTCTTTATCTTTAACGCTGTCAATCAAAACTATAACTTATGAAAAAGGTCTTATCACTTCTGCTTATTACCTTGATGGTTATTTCTGTTTCAGGTCAGGATAAGGAAAAAGAAAAGAAACAGAAAACCGAAAAACCAAAAAAGGAAAAAATCGGATGGAAATTGGCTGGCGTTCTGCCTGCCATCAGTGTTGACTCTGACCTTGGATTTCAGTACGGAGCTCTTTTTGAGTTTTGCAATTATGGTAATCCATCAGTATATCCTGATTTTCTTGATCATACATATACTGAAGTATCCCACTACACGAAAGGAAGTGGCATCTACAGATTTATGTACGAATCCAATCATATTATCCGTGGTACGCATTTTTCAGTGGATCTAAGCTATCTTCCTGACCAGGCAAGTCACTTTTATGGCTTTAACGGGTACGAATCAGTTTTCAATAAAAGCTGGATGGATGATAAAGATTCATTGAATTATAAGTCAAGAATGTTTTATCGTTATCAGAGAAACCAGTTTAGAATAAAGACTGATATACAGGGAAAACTAATAGGTGATCATATTAAGTGGAGTGCCGGTTTTGCTTTCAATAATTTTACGGTAAGCGAGGTTGATGTTGACAGACTTAACAAAGGCAAGAAGGATAAACTTCCCTCCAACAGTGAGCAACCAGGTCTTTTAAAAATATATGAGGATCTGATGCTGATATCACCCAATGAAGCCAACGGAGGTTGGGTCAATACCCTGAAGGCTGGTGTGGCATGGGACAGCCGCGACAACAAACCAAATCCGATGAAAGGGATCTGGACTGAGCTTGGAATTGAAACTGCACCTGGTTTTATGGGGAACGACTGGGGTTTTACAAAATTCTATATAACACACCGCCAGTACTTTACATTGATCAAGGATGATCTTTCATTTGTTTACCGACTCGGATATCAGACAACAATTTTTGGGGATGTACCCTTTTTCTATCAATCGCAGGTAATTACCTCTTTGCTGACAGGACAAACGAATGAAGGTCTTGGAGGTTCAATGACTTTAAGGGGAGTCTTGAGAAACAGAGTAATAGGCGATGGTTTCGTGTATGGTAATTTTGAATTTCGTTGGAAACCACTGTATTTTAAATTCATAAAGCAAGACTGGTATTTAGGCCTTGACGCATTTTATGATGTTGGCAGAGTGACGAAGAAGATTAAAACTCCCGGAAATCTTGAACTTATGTTTAACAATCGACCGGGTTTTACAAATCGTACTTATTCTGATTACTTCAAACCTGAAGCAGAAAAATTCCATCATAGTGCTGGGATGAGCCTGATGATTGTAATGAACCGGAATTTTATTATTGCTGTTGATGTCGGTAAAGCATTTAATGAACAGGATGGGAATATAGGGTTCACGATCGGGTTGAATTATTTATTCTAAATCTTACCTAATACCGTACTAAAGAGAACACCTATGTAGTTGCCAATAATCCAGCCGATAATACCGGTTGCCAGTCCTGTAAGGATAACGTCCTTGTTCTTGAGGGCAGCTGCAACCATAGGCACAAACGGGGGAGAATAGACAAATCCCGTTGTGGTTATAAGGTAATCATCAGCATCAACCCTGAATATCCATGAAAGGAACATATGCAGAATAAGTGATCCGAAATATGCATATGTAACGAAAAGAAGAATGTAAATATATTTAACCTGAAAGAACACACTCAGATCACATCTTGAGGCAATTACCAGTGAAAAGACAGCAACAAAGTACATTCCCAGCTGGAAAGTCTTTTTAATCTGCCTGATTTTCGGGATGAATGATGCAGCTACGCCAAAAGTGGTAATAGCCAGTATGACTGAGATAGTCAGGGATACTTTAGGGAACAAGAGACTCACGCCAAAACCTGCTGCAAAAATAATTATAGAAAGTCCCAGGGCTCCAAGAAGCGGTAGCAGAGTCCCCTTCTTAAACATCCCGGAATAGTCATCAAATTCTTCAGACATCTCCTTCTCCATGCTATCAAAATCAATCTTTTCATTGTTCCGGACTGCATGACTTTTAAAAGGTGGGAGAAAAAATCTGAAGACAGCCGGTCCCGCCGTGATAAAGAACAGTATTGTCAGCCCACCTATAATCATATCATAGGTATTTGTCATAATAAAAGTATATGGCTGAACTTTAAGAGCTACTGCCAACGCTGCCATATTTATTGAACCTCCGGTATAGCATCCTATCAGCATCCCTGCTATCTTGTTTCCCTCGGGGACATTCTTCCTGAATATCAGGTAACCGGTTGCCACAATAACACTAACAGATATCAGGGCAAGAATCATTGAAAGAAATCCCTTACCCGAAAACTTCAGCCATCTTCTGACACTAAGGGAGAAAAGAATTAATGGTAAGGCAAGCGGGATTAATGCAGTCTGAACGTTGTCTTGAACGGCAGCTACATTGTTTGCT
The DNA here is from genome assembly GCA_026391515.1 of Bacteroidia bacterium. Taxonomy (GTDB): domain Bacteria; phylum Bacteroidota; class Bacteroidia; order Bacteroidales; family VadinHA17; genus LD21. The sequence goes on from JAPLEC010000441.1 coordinate 12,088, forward strand.
CTGAAATCCCTATTTGTCAGAGTACCCGCGGCAACAAGCTGTGCAACCTCAGTCTTGGGTATATATGGTCTGTCCTTCCCCATCGTTTCATTCCGGAATGCATCGCTTCCTCTAGGCAGAATACCAATGTTGGCAATAATAATACCAGTAGCATATGCGAGTACTATTGCTCCAAGCTTTTTACAGATGGAAAATTTTCTTGTCAGCCAGATCAGAAATACCGGAAAGGTGATGTAGAACACGATGAGAATGATCAGATTAACCATGACGGCAAATTTTAGTAAACCAAATATAAAAAAAGCGACTCACCTGAAAGAGGAATCGCCTGAAAAATAGGTATTTATACTTATTTACTTCTCGTCACAATCACACTCTTCAAAGCTCTTTTAAAAGTGATCCTTCCATTTCAATTATATTAATCCGAAATTCCTATTCTTTTATCCTTTGTGTCCTTCGTGTGTACTTTGTGTCCTTTGTGGTTAAGAAGAAGGTTAAAGAAAAATTAACCACAAAGAGCACCAAGGAAAATCACAAAGAGCACAAAGGAAGATTTTTTAGCATATTCAGTATTCAATTACTGATAAATCGGATGTTTTATGAATTTATTAATTACGGGCAGATTTGATGAGCTCCTTTGCATTCTTAATTGCTGTTTCGGTTATCTCACTACCGCTCAGCAATCTGGCTACTTCCATCACCCTTTCTTCAGGAGATAACAATTTAATCCTGGTAATTGTTGAGGCGCCTGATTCATCTTTATACACATGATAGTGTTTTTTCCCCCTCGATGCCACCTGAGGCAGGTGGGTAATATTAACAACCTGCATATATTTTCCCATACCTGCCAGTATTTGACCCACTTTATCTGCAATTTCACCGGAAACTCCTGCGTCGATCTCATCAAAAATAATTGTTGGCAGATTAGTATTTTTTGTCAGGAGTGATTTGAGGCTGAGCATTACCCTGGAAAGTTCGCCTCCTGAGGCAATCTTTGCGAGGTTTTCCGGTTCCACCTGCTTATTTGCAGAAAAAAGAAAGTCGGCATGATCAATTCCTAAATATGTAAAATCCTGCAGCTTCGAAAGAGTTATTCTGAACCTGGCATTTGGCATCCCTAATTGCTTAAGCAGATCAGTAATTTTCTTCTCAACATCATTAAGAATATTTTTCCTTTTTCCGGATATCTCCTCAGCAAGGTTTTTCAATGCCTTTGTTTCTTTATCAAGAATAGCGGCCAGTTCGGTTACTCTCTCATCGCCGGTTACAATGGATTTGATTGTCTGTCGTATCTCTTCTCTCTTGATTATCAGCTCATTAAGTTTATTGACCTTGTGTTTCTGAATCAAAGAATAAATTGTGTCAAGCCTGTCATTCACCTGTGCCAGACGATGAGGATCAGCCTCAATGGTTGCAGCAAGCTTTTCCAGTTCGGCGGCAAGGTCATTAAGTTCAATATATGACGATTCGGTTCTGTCAAATATTTCTTTGCCCTGTGGCAGGAATTCAATAACTTTTGCGAGGTCCAGCTTTGCTTCCCTCAGCATTATAAGAATTGAATTGTTATCGGATGAAAATAGGTCTGAAGCGGAGCTGAGTCCGAGTTTTATATCTTCGGCATGGCTAAGCAGCTCCTGTTCTTTTTCCAGCTCATCCTGTTCTGCTTCTATAAGTTTCGCGTCATCAAGCTGATTGAGCTGAAACCTGTAGTATTCAAGATCCGACTTGCTTCTTTCCGTTTTTTCTTTAGCTTCATTATATTGCTTAAGCAATGACCGGTAATTATAATAAGCCTGTTTGTACCTGACTACCAGTTTTGTTGTGCCTGCAAATGAATCAATGACATTCAGCTGGAATAAATTATCATGAAGCATAAGTGTCTGATGCTGGGAATGAATATCAATCAGCTGGTCGCCAAGCTCTTCTAAAAGATTTATGGTAACAGGGGTGTCATTAATAAATGCACGTGATTTTCCGGCTGGATTAATTTCTCTTCTTAAGATTGTAACAGGCTCATAATCGAGCTCATTAACCTTGAAAAATTGAGAAAGGTCATATTCCTCAATTCTGAAAGTCCCTTCCACGACGCATTTTTCATTTTTTTCCAGAAGCACAGAAGTATCAGCTCTTTTCCCAAGTATCAGAGATAAAGCGCCAAGAAGGATTGTTTTACCGGCTCCTGTTTCGCCGGTGATTATTGTCAGTCCGTCTTCAAGTTCAACGTCCAGATCTTTAATAAGGGCATAATTTTGAACGTAGAGTTTTACGAGCATAAACGGAAATTATAATCAATTAGCAGAGGTAATTTTCCCGTATTTTGTTTTATTGGCAGGATCAATCTCGTTAAGAATTTCCACAACACGGCTTTTTTCTTCCGGAAATGATTCTGAAAAGATATTTACCAGTTCATCTGATTTAGCGTCAATAATAATCTGAACAAGGTACATAAAAGGATCGGGTTTTTTCCTATAGACTTCCTGAACGAGCTTAAGGCTTTCGACAATGTTTGTTCTTGCTTCGGATGTTTTTGATTCCATTTTATCCAGCCCATTCATATAGTATTCATAAGTGAATTGTCTTACTCCTTCATATCCCTTATCAAGAGCGTTCTTAACCAGCCAGTATCTGTTACGGTTTCTTGACCCGTCATAAGGCTTCCAGCCGGTTTCAGGAGCATTCTGGGCATTTGACACAATTTTTTCAGCCATCTGGAAATACTCAGTGCCTCCATCCGGAGAAAACGAATCGTAATCAAATCCAAGGATGATATATGTGTAATAAGCAAGAACTGAAACAAGATTTGACCTGTATGTTGAAGGATCAAATTCAAGCGGTTGAAATTCCACATACCTGAATTTGAAGTTATTATCGACGAAATTCAGGATTGTGGAATTATAGGTTGTATTATAAACCGGCCTTTTAAGCTGGATCTGTATTGTCCCGGTAAATTCATCAGCGGACAACTGGTCGGTGAGATTAATCAGATAATTACACTCGATTCTTTCAGAATAGGTGTAAACATGATTGGTCCACACTGTATTATTCATGAATTCATAAACATCGCGCTGCATATTTTCAAAGACCTGTCTGTTCGAACCCTGGATCTGCTGTGCCGATATCTGAACATTGCAATTAAGCTCCTGTGAAAAGAGTGACCCCGGGATTATGACCAGTGCGGTCAGAAACAAATATTTTAAAAGTCGGGTTGAAGTCATTCTGATAAATTATCTGATCATTGAAACAATTTTGTCGAGAATATCCCTGGCAGCTTCTTCTTTTGTTTTCAACTCAAATTTATCAATATTATTGTACTTATCAATTATAGTGATCCTGTTAGTATCGTACTCAAAACCGGCTCCCGGCTCTTTCAATGAATTTAACACTATAAAATCGAGATTCTTCCTTTTCAGCTTGCTGGTTGCATTTTTTATATCATCCCCGGTCTCAAGAGCAAAGCCAGCCAGTATCTGCTTTGTTCTTTTAAGTTTTCCCATCTCTTCAGCAATATCAATAGTTTGCTTAAGCCTTATTGAAAGAGCTTTACCGGTTTTTTTGATTTTTCCTTTTTCAACTTTAACCGGTGTATAATCAGCTACAGCAGCAGATAATATGGCGATATCAGATTTTGGGAATTTTGAGATACATTCTGTTGCCATTGATTCTGCTGTTGTGACCTTTGTCACTCTTATTGAATTGTTTTTTGGGAGAATATTGACCGGACCAAGAACAAGATCGAACTCTGCGCCATACTCTGCAGCAGCATCGGCAAGAGCAATTCCCATTTTACCGGAAGAATAGTTACTGATAAAACGGACAGGATCAAGAGGCTCACGTGTAGGGCCCGCATTGATCAATACCTGTTTACCTTTCAGAGGTTTATTGATTTTTTTTTTTGTAAAAAAGCTTTTTATCTCTTTTACTATTTCTTCAGGTTCAACCATCCTCCCTTTTCCTATGAGTCCGCTTGCCAGATCGCCGCTTGCCGGTTCAAGAATTGTATTTCCGAAAGCTTTAAGCGTTTCAATATTAATTACAGTGGAAGGATGATTAAGCATATCCGTGTCCATTGATGGTGCAATAAATACCGGACAACGTACTGACAGATATGTCGTCAGAAGAAGATTATCAGCAATTCCGTTTGCCATTTTGCCAATTGAATTGGCAGTAGCTGGTGCTATAAGAAAGAGGTCGGCCCATAAGCCGAGATCTATATGACTGTTCCAGTCACCATTTTCAGGATTAAAGAATTCTGTAAGAACAGCATTTTTTGACAAGGTGGCAAGAGTAAGAGGGGTTATAAATTCTTTTGCGTGACTTGTCATTATGACTTTCACGTCAGCACCCTCCCTGACGAGCAACCGGATTACAGTTGCAGTTTTGTAAGCTGCAATACCTCCGGTTACGCCAATCAGTATGTTCTTGCCTTTCAGCATTTTTATTGTTTTGGCCTGACCGGTTTCTCAGGATTTCTGTGAAATATTTTTCCTTCCTCAAGTTCCTGTAATGCAATGAGTGTAGGCTTCGGAAGCCTTTCATAGAACTTCGAGATTTCAATCTGTTCGCGATTCTCAAATACCTCTTCCAGGTTATCGCTGTATGAAGCAAATTCCTCCAGTTTTTTATTGAGTTCCTGTTTCATTTCAACTGCAATCTGGTTTGATCTCCTTGATACAATAATTACTGTTTCATAAATATTTCCTGTATCACTGGTCATCAGGTCTATATTACGTGTAATGGTTGTTACCGGAGCATTCGATTTTCTGTAATCCATAATTTAATTATTGAGTAGTTTCAGATTGAGTACTAATATTAGTATCCATCTTTAGAAATTTAACAGTTTCCTGGTATATTTTTTTAACATCTTTGGAATAGCGGCTTGTCGGAAATTCTTCCATAAATGAGTAATAATCGTCAAGAGTTGCCTGATATCTCTCCTTTTGTTTGTCTGCGAAACTGTTTTCAGCATAAAGCAAAAGTGAATTAAGTCTCAGGTACAACATTTCTTCCCTGTATTTTGTCTCCGCATATTCTTTAAGACTATTGGTAAGTGCAACAACGGCTGCTTTATATTCATTCATATCATAATAAAGCTTCGCACTCAAATATGATTTCTCCACCAACTTTTCAATAAGTTCATTTGAAAGCTTTTTAGCCTCATCAACTCTTGAGCTGTTGGGGTAGCGGTTAATAAAAAGATTAAAGCCTTCAATTGCATTTTTTGTATCTTCCTGATCAAGTTCTGCACGTGGTGAAATTTTATAATCACATAATGCGGACATATAAGTTGCTTCCTCGGCATATTTACCGTAGGCATATTGTTCCATGTACGACTTAAAATAGCTTCCTGCGATATCGTATTGTTTCATGGCTGAATAGCTTTGTGCAATCATCCAGATAATATCTTCGGCCTCATCAGTAGCTCTGAATCTTGGTAAGATCTGTTCAAATAATTCTGTTGATTTTATATATTTCCCTGTTTCAAAGTACTCTTTGGCTCTGGTTTTCTTAAGGTCGTAATCAGTACTTTTAAGGAGCTTCTCATACCCGTTGCATGAGCTTAACAACACTAAAGTTATCAGAACTATGAATATATCTCTCCTCATAAAAAAAATTGTTGCGCAAAATTACAATTTATTTTTCATTTCAGAGATAAAAACGCAAATTTTATAAAATTATTCTCTTCTTGACCATATTGAATAAAATGAGTGTCGGGAACCAATAATAATTTTGATAGAGATTCCTCGTCCGCCAGTTGGCGGACTCGGAATGACAGAGTAATGTATGTTACATGGGTGGAACAGAGGCGATTTGTTCATTTACCACATTGTCCATAATTGCCGATATTCATTTTAAAATAAATTAGGTATAAATAGGTATTACGATAAATATGCTAATCTTTACTTTTGTGAAAATTTATAAAAACAGAAATTACTATGGATATTTTTGACAAAATCAAATCGACAAAAGGTTCGTTAGGACAGTATTCAGAAATAGCTGACGGCTATTTTATGTTCCCGAAGCTTGAAGGAGAGATCGCTCCAAGAATGAAATTCAGAGGTAAAGAGGTACTTACCTGGAGTTTAAATAATTACCTGGGGCTTGCAAATAATCCTGAGGTGAAAAAAGCAGATGCAGAAGCAACAGCAAAATATGGTCTCGCATATCCGATGGGTGCAAGGATGATGTCGGGACATACAACCACTCATGAAAAATTCGAAAAGTTGGCTGCTGATTTTGTTAAAAAAGAGTCGGCATATCTTCTGAATTACGGGTACCAGGGGATGGTCTCAATTATTGATGCTCTGGTTGACAGACACGATGTTATCGTGTATGATTCTGAATCGCATGCCTGCATAATGGATGGATTAAGGCTGCATTTCGGAAAAAGATTTGTCTTCCATCATAATGATATTGAAAACTGCGAAAAGCAGCTCCAGCATGCAACTAAGAATGTCGAAAAGTCTGGCGGAGGGATCCTCGTAATTACCGAAGGTGTTTTCGGGATGGCCGGAGATCTTGGCAAACTTGATAAAATTGCAGCTTTAAAAAAGAAATATAATTTCCGTTTTCTTGTCGATGATGCTCATGGTTTCGGAACAATGGGAGCTACCGGCGCAGGCACAGGCGAACATTTTGGTGTCCAGGACCAGATCGATGTCTACTTTGCAACATTTGCAAAGTCGATGGCCGGAATCGGTGCTTTTGTTGCGAGCACCAAGGAAGTTGTAACTTATCTGCGCTTCAATCTGAGGTCGCAGATATATGCAAAATCACTACCAATGGCTATGACTATAGGAGCTATAAAAAGACTTGAATTAATTCAGCAACATCCTGAGTATAAAGAGAATCTCTGGAAAATAGTTAATGCTCTTCAGAAAGGATTAAGGGATGCAGGTCTTAATCTCGGAAATACCGAATCACCTGTAACTCCTGTATTTTTCAAATGTCAGCTTGAACAAGTTCTTCAGCTTATTTATGATCTCAGGGAAAACCACGGCATTTTCTGCTCGGTGGTAATCTATCCGGTCGTCCCGCGGGATGTTGTGATGCTTCGCCTTATACCCACAGCATCTCATTCTCTTGAAGATGTGGAATACACTGTAAAAACTTTCAAAGAGATTAAGAGGAAGCTTGACAATGATGAATACCCTCACGTAATGGCTGATTTTTCGAAATAGGAATCGAATAAATTGCACTAATTTTTTTTTGAAGAGGCAGGACAGCAAACCTGCCTTTTTATTTTTCGTTTTCAATTTCGAACAAAATCCTTCATCATTCGTTTTATACCTGAACAGATGCAGAAAACTAACTGAAACAAGCCTGATAATTCCCCAGAAATGACTGATAACCGGAAGAATCTTTTAAAGGGTTATAACCTTTTGTTATATTTTGCAGGAAGCATGATAATGAATGAGCCTGCAGAAGAGTGTGTAATTGACTTTTGGGCAAATGGCACATTAAAAAAGCTTCCTGTCTCGAGTTTAAATCCACGGTTTGTAAAAGCTGCAGCGCTCTTAAGAGACTCATGTGCTGACAGAACCTTATGCAAAAAAATGCTGATTGAAGATTATTCCAGGCTTTTTTCTGAAGGAGGTTCTTTACTGGCTCCTGCATATGCTTCACTCTACAGGAAGCCAGAGAACGATGGAATGATGTCTTCTGAAGAAATCAGCGAATTCTATAATGCGTACGGATGGGAATCGAAGTGGCGTGATAAAATTTATAACGATCATCTTGGCATTGAACTGCTTTTTCTTACGCGGATGGTTGATAATTACCTGGCCCTGGATGATGATCCGTGCTGCTGTGAAATGCGAAAAGAAATCTGCCGTTTTATCGAACAGCATATTTTGTCGTGGATTCCGGAATGGAATGAAAAGATCCTAAAACATGCTGATACTCTTTGTTACAAAGGTATCGGAACATTAATATATGCTTGTGTTGAAGATCTGTATGGTATTTTCTCCTATCGTAACAGACCGTTGTAATATTTAATCAGGTCAGTCATCTGGTAAGGATTATCAATCTTCACCTGGTTCTTTCTGATGTACTGTTTCAGTTCTTCCTTTTTATCAGGTAAGGCAGCAAACAGGTGCTTTTTATCAGTAACAGCATACATCGAATTACTCTTGCGGATCCATATAACCGATTTCTCTTCAATGACTACTTCTTTATTCTTTTCCATCCTGTAAACATCATTGCCCAATCGTAAATTATTAATGTACGTAGAAGAAGAAACTTCCGTAGTACCTCCGTAAGCAGCAGGCCGTGAAGGCTTTTTAAGATCCCCTGCATGCTGGTAAAACAAAGAAGAAGGACCACTGACAAGAACTTCATAAAATGCTTTCCCCATCGGAACAAACTTTACCTCCTGAATGTAAACTGTATCAATAGCATCAGTGTTAACAATATCGTAAATTCTGTTCTTCTGCTTAAATACCATTTTTTCAGTTAAAACATTGTAATTCAGGTTCAATATAATTTTTTCACCAGTCTTCATTTTTACAACACCGACTGAAAATTCAGGAAAAACAAATTGAGCGGGATTACTAACTGTATCCAGCTGAGCCTGAAGGTTTAAAGCAATAATAAGCAACATCAAGATCAGAACAACCCGGAACACTTTATAGTATAATGATTTTGATCTCATAATAAATAAAAACATAAAGTTCGGTGTAATTAGTTACTTCCGCAAGTTTATTTGGAAACGGTTAACATTTTTTAATAATTATTCTGTCTTAATCAGAAGTTAGGGTTGAAGAAATTAATTATTGCACCAATATAATATTCCCTCCATCCTTCTGCTATATCAGCAAAATCTTTATCGGGAATATTTGTATGCTCGACTGTCACCTGCGAATCTTCCCGGTCAGGTTGAATAGTAATAGTAACTATCGATTTCTCAGATTGCTCTCCAAAATACCACTCCTGAACAACTTTCTTATCCTTAATGAATTCCAGGTTCTTTCCTGTAATATCATCATCCCATAATGAGAATTCACTGTCTGTCTCTTCAGTCATTTTTGCCGGGTAACCTGACCATAATTCAATTGTATACGGGTTTGTAAGAGCTGAATAAACATCTGATGGCTCAGCATTTATCTTAAATGTTTTTTTAAAAGTTTTCATATACCAGACTATTTTCCCCTTTGTGTTCTTTGAGTGGTGCGCACTAAGAGTACGAAGGAGTTTTATATTTCACACTTATAATTTTGATAAATATCGTTCCGCGTCTATTGCGGCCATACATCCTGAAGCAGCAGCTGTCACTGCCTGCCTGTAGTGCGGATCCTGCACATCACCTGCAGCAAATACTCCGGGAATGTTTGTCTTTGAAGTTCCGGGAGTTGTTATTATATATCCCACCTCATCTGTTACAAGGAATTTTTTAAAAACTTCAGAATTTGGCTCATGTCCGATTGCCAGGAAGAAACCATCAATTTTAATTTTGACAATTTCCTCCTGGGGTGTTCCTTTTTTCTTTACAAGCACTGCTCCTTCAACACCATTTTCACCATAAAGATCAACTGCCTGATGTTCCCACAGAATTTCAATATTTGGTGTTTTCATCACTTTTTCCTGCATAGCTTTTGATGCCCGTAAAACATTTCTGCGGACAATCAGGTATACTTTATTACACAATCCGGCAAGATATGTTGCCTCTTCTGCTGCAGTATCTCCGCCGCCAACTACTGCCACATCTTTTTTCTTATAAAAGAATCCATCACAGGTTGCACATGCAGAAACACCCATTCCCTCATATTTTTTTTCAGCCTCAAGGCCAAGATATCTGGCGGTTGCACCTGTAGCTATGATAACAGCATCTGCCTCAACTATTTTATTCTCATCGAAAATAACTCTATGTTTAGTACCCGAAAAATTGACATCTGTTGCTATACCAAAACGTATATCGGTTCCGAATTTCTCTGCCTGTTTTTTGAAATCTTCCATCATCTCATGCCCTGTCACTCCATCAGGATAACCCGGGAAATTTTCCACATCAGTTGTGGTAGTGAGCTGCCCGCCCATCTGCAGTCCTGTATATAAAACAGGATTAAGGTTTGCTCTTGCAGCGTAAATTGCAGCAGTATACCCTGCGGGTCCGGATCCAATAATCAGACACCTGACTTTCTCAGCAAGCTCATCTACAGGCTGTTTTTGGTTACTTGTTAAGTCCATAGGTTTGAATAGTTCCATAGAAATTTAATGACTTATTTATTTTATAAAATTATTTCAGTTTACCAGCTGGCACAAATATGCTCATTTAATTGGCTATTTCAATAAGCAGTTGGTTCTCAGATAAAAGTCTGATAATTTCACCACCCAGCATCCTGACTCCATTAACACTTAAATCACATGTACCCCACCCATGAAGCTTTAAAAACTGCTGAAAATCTTCAGGTTTGCTGAATCTGACAGAAAGCAATGATTTTTCTTTTGCCCTGATTATTAAGGTATAGTAACCGGTAATGTCCTTAAAATAATCTTCCCATTCTGTTGCACTATTCATCAAACCCAGGTTCCCTTTGGCCAGTATTGCATTATTCCTCAGATCATCAGGGTTGGCATCAGGTATAAAAGCTGACAGATCCACAGAAGGTTCAATTATTTTTTCTGCGAGTAACATCCCTATTTTCAGCGAGTTAACAGAATCGGCTTTATTTCCCGACTTATTGATTATACTTATATAATATGGCCCTTTGCATATCTGCATCTGGTAATGTGTCTGGCATGTAAACGGCGAAATCGGTGGAGAATTCAGACAACGATATTTCGAAACTGAATAAATACCAAAAGCTTCTTCAGGGCCGGTCATTTTGAATACTTCGCATTTGTAATGGCCGTTCCCGAGATCAAGTTCCGTGATCACAGCATCCGAAATTCCATATTCCCTGTAAAGCTCTGCGCCTCCATCCATATAACCAAAGAGAGATTCACCTGTGAAATGTCTGGCAGGCAGGAACTTCGCTTCAGGCAGATCTGTCTTATCAATTACAGGAAAATCTGCAGGTATCTGTGCCCGACAGGTCAGGTATGCAAATAAAAATATCAGAATAGGAAGCTTATTCATATGTTCCTGGTTGCTGGTTACTGGTTAGGCAAATTCAGGTGACACGAATTTGAAAGCCGGTCGCCTGTTGCCGGTTGCCGGTAACCGTTTATGTCAGTTCAAATGTTTTAAGTTCTATTTTCTCTTTGTCCTGAATACCCAATCCGAGATCACCGGCCATTTTCAGGAACGTAAGAACTGCTGGATTCGGAGCCTTCATAACTCCTTCAGCGACTCTTTTCCCGGCAATTATATCGTAGGCAATCCTGTCCATTGCGACGGGATCTGATCCTGCAAGCAGAGTATTGTAATTGCAGATGAATTGCGGGTTGGCTCCGGGACCGCCATTAAAGCAGCCTCTCAGGCCATCGGTGATGTTCAGAACCACCTTGTCGCGTACAGGAGCAAAAGCGCATACTTCGGCACAGGTCTCATTCCATAGCTGTGCATGAAGTCGTCCGGTGTTCGAGATAACCCCAAACGCCAGGTTTTTTATAGCATTGGTAATTGAGCCACCTGCATTTTTCAGTATCGGGATATTGATTATTTTATCTACTTCCTGTGTAACAATTTTTGTAAAATAGGAATACTTGCCGGTATTTATCATATAAGGCATTGTCTCGCTATCGTATTCACTCTCGACATCAGCCCAGTAATACCACTCTTTATCAATATTTCTTTCTCCGTAAAGTTTTCCATCTTTATCGTAGAATGATTCGTTTTCATCTTTGAACTCGGTGCCGGTTATTTTTATTCCAGGATAATTTTCTTTAGTAAAGCCAACATCTTTAAGCTCCATATCCCTCCTGTCCCAGATGATAATGTTTTCTTTTTTTATTCCGCTTTCTGTTAATTGTTTAACAATTGATTTCACCACTGCATGGCTTGTTGAAAGCTCTTTGCCGGCAACCGGGTTGACCTTCAGTCCGATCTTTTCATTCGGGCTTACGAACTGCCGCCAGGCTTTTTTCAGGCTTTTCTGGCCTGTAAGCTCGAGCATAGCTTTTAAAAGCATGGCATATGCAACAGCTTCGACAGGTACATCATTCACAACAGCATTCTGATTTCTTACAAGTATAACTTTGCCAGGGTATTTTCCAGGCATTGATTCGGGTTTTCTGGGAGTTTTTGCCGCATCTTTAATGTTTGTTGCAGGTTTTGGCTTTGCCTGTTCTTTTTCTGAGGCTAGTCCTATTAATGGTTTAACAACGAGGGCTGCGCTGCCGGCGCCAAGGAGAGTAAAGAATTTCCGGCGGTTGAGGGAAGATCTTTTCATAAATTATGTCAAAACTAAATTATTATTCAAATATAATTAATTAACTCAAGTTACTGGTTCAAAGTTTCCCCCTTCGAAGAGCTTGTCCCGCGTATCCGCCAATCGGCGGAGAAGCGGGAGGGTCAGGGGGATGTTTTTGCAGAATAGGAATTGTTGATTATTTTTGCAGACGGATAGTCCACCTTCTCCGCCGGTTGGCGGATTCGGTGGTTAAAACGGGGTGTGGCGCAGTTGGCTAGCGCACTTGCATGGGGTGCAAGGGGTCGTCTGTTCGAGTCAGATCACCCCGACCGAGTTTAAAAAAGACCTTGTAATTCAAATACTTACAAGGTCTTTTTATTAGTAGTACAAAAAGTAGTACAAATAAATTGAACTGAAATATTTCAAATTTTTCTTAGCATCAGGTTACAGGAAATTAGAGGTCATCGACAAAAGATTATTACTGATATCATATAACATTGTGATTTTATAGATTTTTTTAAGAAGTTTGCAGGTGTGTATTAAGTAATTTTGTTTGATCTCAGGACTCTACTTTTTAAATAATTGTCCATGTTATAGCCAGTGTTTTATTAATTTGATCAAATTATTTGTAATTCGCTTTAATCAAGTTTTAACCATGGCTCATTCTTCATATTCATTTATTGACATTTTATTAAGTAGTATACTTGCTTTAATAATGTTTGGTGTAGGTTTGTCTTTGACATCCAGCAATTTTAAGAACATTTTTTTGTTTCCTAAACCTTTATTTATTGGTTTAATTTCTCAAATTATAGTCTTACCGATTATTGCATTCCTTATAACTTTGTTTTCAAATATGTCTCTTCCTTTTAAAGTTGGATTGATAATTCTTGCTTCCTGTCCGGGAGGTACAACATCAGGGATTTTGACTTATTTCTTTAAAGGTAACGTTGCTCTGTCAATAATTTTTACTTCAATTAACAGTATAATAACTTTATTTACGATACCATTATTAGTAAATATGAGTTTGTTGTTTTACTATGGTCAAACTACTATTGTACATCTTTCTTATCTGGAAACGATAATTCAAATTCTTTCAGTAACAATTATCCCTGCTTTTATAGGTGCATTAATCAGGACTTATAAACCCGAATTTGCATTAAAAGCTCAACGTCCCATAAAATTTCTGTTAATAATTGCCTTAGCCATAATTTTTATAATATATTTTTTTGCCGGGAGAGAAGCTGGCGGCACAGGAATTACAATGATGGAAATATTGAATATTTTACCTTATGCACTATTATTAAATATATTATGCATGGCCTGGGGATTTTTTTTAGGAACAATTACTAAACTTGGAACAAAAAACTCATATACTATAGGAATTGAAGCATCAGTACATAATACAACTTTAGCTTTTCTTGTTGCCGGAACACTACTGCATAATCAAGATATGGTAAAGCCTTCATTAATATATGCTATGTTTTCTTTTTGGACAGCAATAATTTACAGTTTCATAATTAAAAAAGTTAATAAAATAGATATTTTCTCTGATTTTAAATCTTAAAAAAGAGGTCAACGACTTTCTTACAGAGCATGGAACTGCTAAAATAATCTGGACAGAAAGTTAAGCTCAGCAATTTGCGAGATCTTAGTAATTTTATGCTTGTATCCATATACCAGATTAAAGTAACTTAACTATGGGAAATCCACTTGCCAGAAAACGTTGGTATCGTCTGATCCCAATAGCTTTTATTACATATAGTCTTGCTTACCTGGACCGTGCTAATTTCGGATTCGCTGCTGCAGGGGGAATGGCTAAAGATTTACATATTACAGCTTCAATGTCATCCCTTTTAGGGTCACTATTTTTTCTGGGCTATTTCTTTTTTCAAATTCCAGGTACACTTTATGCTGCTAATAAAAGTGCCAGGAAATTAATATTCTGGTCTCTGATTCTGTGGGGATTATTGGCAATGGCCACCGGTCTGATCAGTAATGCAAATCTTCTAATTATCATTCGGTTTATGCTCGGTGTAGTAGAGAGCGCGGTAATGCCTTCTATGATAGTGTTTTTAAGCAGGTGGTTTACAAAATCTGAACGTTCGAGAGCTAATACTTTTCTAATTCTGGGGAAAGTAATTAAACAAATTCTCTTCGAAACAATTAAACCATTCCTTGCCTGTTCCGATTGAAAGATAAGGTTTACCTTTGGTCGTAGTC
>JAPLEC010000448.1 GCA_026391515.1 Bacteroidia bacterium
AAGAACAGGAAGTGATCCGGACAAAATATCAGGTGCAATTGAAACTGATCCCATAGGCCGGTTATTGCTAAATGGCGCACTATGTATCCCTGTGAGCCAGGGATTTGATTACCTTGCTGCAGTAGCCGGGTCAACTTCTCCTCTTCAACGATTTTATGCTGTTCATCTGAACGCCTCAAATTTTAGAAATGCCGGGGCTGATATTGTCCAGGAGCTGGCATTCGCAATTTCACAGGCTGCGGAATATTTGAGACAGCTTATAAAAAGAGGAATCAAAACAGATATTGCTGCTTCAAAAATCAGGTTCTCCTTTGGAATAGGCTCAGAATATTTCCCGGAAATAGCTAAACTGAGAGCTGCCAGGCTATTATGGTCAACAGTTGTTAATGGCTTCAGACCTGAATCGGCAGAATCAGCAAAAATGGAGATTCATTGTGTAACCGGTGAATGGAATAAAACTACGGATGACCCCCATACAAATATACTCAGAACCCAGACTGAGGCTATGGCAGCTATTATTGGAGGAACTGATTCACTGACTGTTGAACCGTTCGACATTGTTTTCAGAAAACCTGATGAGTTTTCGGAAAGGATTGCCAGGAATCAACAGCTCGTTCTTAAGGAAGAATCTTTTTTCGATAAAGTTGCTGACCCGTCAGCAGGATCCTATTATATTGAAAACCTTACAAAACTTATTGCAGAAAACAGCTGGAAGCTATTTCTTGAGATCGAAAAGCAGGGAGGTTTCCTTGAATCAATTAAAAAAGGATTCGTTCAGGGAAGAATAAAAGAATCTGTCAAAAATCGTGAAATTGATAATTCAAAATTGAAAATTACTTTCACTGAAATACAACCTGATCCTGATACAAAAGAATCTGTTGTGTCTGAAGAAGTCAAACCGAAATTTCATTCCAACAACATAAATAAACTGCCATTCAAAAAAACAGATTTTCATAAATGGGAGAAGCGCAATCATATTGAAGAGAAGTGGATGACAGCTGAACGTATTCCTGTTAAAAGTGTCTATGCCAAAGAAGATCTTGAAGGAATGGAGCATCTTGAATATGCAGCCGGAATTCCTCCATTTTTAAACGGGCCATACTCAAGCATGTATGTTCTTCAGCCATGGACTATCAGGCAATATGCCGGTTTTTCAACTGCAGAAGATTCAAATGCTTTCTACCGCCGTAACCTCGCTGCAGGCCAGACGGGGCTTTCTGTTGCTTTTGATCTACCGACCCATCGGGGATACAATTCTGATCATGAGCGGGTTACAGGCGATGTGGGTAAAGCCGGAGTAGCAGTTGACTCCATCCTTGATATGAAGATCCTCTTCGATAAGATACCGCTCAATAAGATGTCAGTATCAATGACAATGAATGGAGCTGTTCTGCCTATTATGGCTTTTTATATAATTGCAGCTCTCGAACAGGGAGCAAAACTGGAAGAACTGTCAGGTACCATTCAGAACGATATTCTGAAAGAATTCATGGTAAGGAATACTTATATCTATCCACCTGAATTCTCAATGAGAATAATAGCCGACATATTTTCCTATACTACAGCAAAAATGCCAAGGTTCAACACAATAAGTGTTTCGGGCTATCATATGCAGGAAGCAGGAGCAACGTGCGATATTGAACTGGCTTATACTCTTGCCGACGGGCTTGAATATCTAAGGACAGGTATCAGGGCAGGTCTTGATATTGATACCTTTGCTCCACGGATTTCATTTTTCTGGGCAATCGGAATAAACCATTTCATGGAGATTGCCAAGATGAGGGCTGCAAGAATGCTGTGGTCAAAGATTGTAAGCGGTTATAATCCGAAAAACCCTAAATCACTGGCGCTGAGAACGCACTGCCAGACATCAGGATGGAGCCTTACTGGGCAGGATCCTTATAATAATGTAGGGAGAACGTGTATTGAAGCAATGGCTGCAGCGCTTGGTCATACGCAGAGTCTTCATACCAATGCCCTTGATGAAGCGATTGCCCTGCCTACCGATTTTTCTGCAAAGATTGCAAGAAACACACAAATTTATTTGCAGGAAGAGACACAAATCTGTAAAGCGGTTGATCCGTGGGCTGGCTCGTATTACATTGAAGTTCTGACACATGAGATAGCTCACAGGGCCTGGGAACATATCATGGAGATTGAAAGCCTTGGTGGAATGGTAAAAGCTATTGAGTCGGGTGTCCCGAAAATGAGAATCGAAGAAGCAGCAGCAAGGGCACAGGCAAAAATTGATTCTGGAATTCAAATTATTGTCGGAACAAACAGGTACAGGCTGGAAAAAGAAAATCCGCTTGAAACACTGGAAGTTGACAATGCTGCAGTCAGAGAATCTCAGATTAAAAGGCTTGAAGAGCTGCGTAAAGGCAGGAATGAAACTGAATGCCAGGCAGCGCTTGATGCAATTACCGAATGTGTTAAAACAGGAGAAGGCAATCTTCTTGGACTGGCTGTTGAGGCTGCATCAAAACGTGCAAGCCTGGGCGAAATATCTTATGCATGTGAAAAAATAGTTGGGAGGTATAAAGCAGTGGTACGTACAATATCAGGAGTCTATTCATCAGAGTATAAGTCTGATAAGGATTTTGAAGAAGCAAAAGCACTGGTTGCAAAATTTGCTGAAAAAGAAGGGCGTCAGCCCAGAATAATGATCGCCAAGGTAGGTCAGGATGGCCATGACCGTGGCGCCAAGGTTGTTTCAACAGGTTATGCCGATATTGGTTTTGATGTCGATATCGGCCCGCTTTTCCAGACTCCGGCCGAAGCTGCAAAACAGGCGGTCGAAAACGATGTTCATATATTGGGAATTTCGAGTCTGGCGGCCGGACACAAAACACTCGTTCCTCAGATAATAACCGAGCTTAAAAACCTTGGAAGGGAAGATATACTGGTCATAGCCGGAGGAGTAATACCGCCACAGGATTACCAGTATCTTTATGATGCCGGTGTAGCTGCAATATTCGGACCCGGCACTTCTGTTTCAAAAGCAGCAAAACAAATTCTCGAAATATTGCTACATTCTTTTGAATAGACATTAATTTAGTTGCGTTTAAACCAATATTATGGAAAAGGTAATTTTTTTAACAATAGCAATTCTGATCCTGGTCTGCGGATGCAGAACAAAAAAGCCTTTAAGTGAAAGTTCACCTTCGGTTAAGCAAAATGAAGAAATTACAGCGATGACTGATTTTTCGGAACAATCAACATGGATATTAGGTTATTTTACCAGAGACAGGCTAAATAAAACACCTCATTGTGAGTGGTATCTGAAGGGTTATGATGAATATAAACCGGATAGTGCTGCTGTAATTAAACTTGTCCAAATAAAACCTGATGAACTGACTATAAAGATAGTTATGGGAACATGGTGCCCGGACAGCCGAAGAGAAGTTCCACGTTTTCTGAAAATTCTTGATCTGTGGAAATTCCCGATAACAAAAGTGACCTTCATAGGAGTTGACAACTCAAAGCTCTCACCTATAGGAGAATACAATAGTCTGGATATTCAAAGAGTGCCAACATTCATTTTTTATAAAAATAATATTGAAGCCGGACGCATCATTGAAAATCCGGTGACGTCTTTAGAGCAGGATATAATAAATATTCTGACCAGGGAATGAAAATTATTAAACAGGTATAAAATCATGGAAGAAGTAAAAGACAATTCGGGACAAAATCTGGGCATTGCAGCTCTCATTACAGGGATCATAACTTTTGTACTTGCTGTGATCCCCTGTGTGGGATTTATTGCGATTATACCCGGAATAATAGCTATAGTACTTGGATCTGTTGGTCTGTCGCATGCAGTACGAAACGATTCACCGCGCGGCTTACCATTGGCAGGACTGATTATTGGAGTTGTTGCCATAATGATCTCATTTTCAAATATTTTCTTAGTCAGCAAGTTAGCAGATGGAGCAAAAGACTGGTCGAACAAGATTGAGAATATTGTAAATGACGTTCAGGAAAATGTTGTCAAGGACCTTGAAGATGCAAATATTTCGATCAAAGTTGAAAATGGCGGCCAAAAGGTGGAAATAAACACCACTGTAAATAGTTCGGACCGCCAGAAAGTACTGGAAGACCTGGAAAAGGGAAACGCATCCAAGAATGATACTTTGGTCCAGAAAAAGGGAAACGCATCCAAGAATGACACTTTGGTCCAGAAAAAATAAGCGCAATTTAAAGCAAGAGGTAAGGATAAAGAATGAACCTTACCTTATAATAAATATAGTTCTTGCCGGAGTAATATTGCTTATTATGGCTTACTGCGGCATTTTTTCTCCTGAAAAAAATAATTATCCTGTTGTCTGCATACATGAAAAACTGACTGGCCAGCCATGTGTCTCCTGCGGACTTTCCCATAGCATTTCATTAATCCTAAGAGGAAGAATTGAAGAGGCTTATAAATGGAATATTTATGGAATGAGAGTGTTCCTTTTCTTTGTATCGCAGCTCTTTATGAGGATCCTTTTTTCACGAGTTTATATAAAACACCCTGAATCTCGTAAACAATTGATTATCTTTGACATAATAGGATCATCAGTGATATTTATTATCACATTTTTACCGTTTTTGATTTATTTATTTAAATTCTGTTAAGAAGATCATACAGCAATTCGCTTTCGAATCCTTTGGAAAGGCCATATCTAAAAAGCTTCCCTTTAAGATCATATTGATTATTTGCTTTGACAGACCTGCGATGAATAGTCAGAAGTTCTTTCAGAGTTTTTATATAGAGCTCATTATCAATAGAATTTAAGCTTGAGGTTATTATATCAGCAGGGATCTTCTTTAATTTCAGGTGAGCTTTGATCTTAACTTTTCCCCATCTGTTATACCTGAACTTATCCCTCACAAATGCTTCGGTAAAGCGTTTTTCATTAATAAAGTTTTCCTTAATAAGAGCTTTAATAATTTTTTCATTGTCCTGATCACTGATTCCCCATGATTGTAATTTACTTTGAATATCATACACGCAATACTCTCGTCGTGAGCAGATTGCCATTGCTCTTGAAAGAGCAGCATTGTACAGGTTCTTTTCAGTCATTTCGGATTCCTTTTATTATTCTCTCCTTACCATTCAAATCATTTATAATTTCAATCCCTGCATAGCTTCTTGATTTAAGCAGCTGAAACATCTTTTCTCCCATAGATTCATTTATCTCAAAATAGACCAGTCCCCCGCGCGGCAGTATAAAATCTGCCAGATTAAGCGTTGCAATATAGTATTTCAGAGGATCGGAGTCAGATACAAAAAGTGCTGTATTTGGCTCAAAATCAAGTACATTTGAAGCAATGAGTTTCTTTTCGGATTCGCGGACATAAGGAGGATTACTTACAAGAATATCCGTTCTGTTAAAAGATTTAATGTCAAAATTCAGGATATCGGCTTTAAAAAAAGACACAGAAGTCTTATTAAGGATGGCATTCTCTTTTGCAACTGCCAGTGCTCCATCCGAAATATCGATCCCGGTTACGACAGTTCCCGGCAGGTTAACAGCAAGGGCAATTGCAATACAGCCCGAACCGGTTCCGACATCCATGATTGTACCCCTGAAACCTTTGTTTTCTTTAATAATAAGATCAACGAGCTCCTCTGTTTCCGGTCGTGGAATTAAAGTATCCACATTGACTTTAATAACACAATTATAGAAATTCGTCTCTCCAAGAATATATTGTATTGGTTTTCTGGTTTTTAGCTCTTTACAGATTCTGATAATCTCCTGAGCTTGTTTTTGTGTGATAATATTTTCATAAAGAGCCGGAATATGCAACTTTAAGCTCTTAAATGTAGTCTTAATTATAATATTGGCCAGAGCACTTATTTCAGGTTCTGAGTAGAGGGCAGAAAGTTCCTTTACGAGGTATGGTTTAATCGATTTTATTGTTTGTATATTAAAGCTCATGCATCAAAATTAGCACATTCAGGGAAATGCCAGGAGAAGATGATATAAAATTCATGGGAAGGTGTCTTGAACTGGCAATCAGGGCAAAAGGAAAGACATGTCCGAATCCAATGGTCGGATCAGTAATTGTTCATGATGGGTTAATTATAGGAGAAGGATATCATCTGAAAGCAGGAGAACCTCATGCCGAGGTTATTGCCATTAAATCTGTCAGGAATAAAAGGCTGCTTGAATCTTCAACTTTATATGTAAATCTTGAACCATGCTCTCATTATGGAAAAACACCTCCCTGTGCTGAATATATTATTTCTGAGGGAATTACGAAAGTGGTAATAGGAACAATGGATACCAGCGAAAAGGTTATGGGGGAAGGAATTATAATGCTCAAAAGTGCAGGATGTGAAGTTATTACAGGAGTACTTGAGGATGAGTGTCGTTGGGTAAACAGAAGATTTTTTACCTACAATGAGAAAAAAAGACCATATATAATACTTAAATGGGCGCAGAGTGCTGACGGGTATATAGATATAGATAGGAAAGAGAATGATGAGCGCCAACCAGCCTGGATAACCGGTAAGGCTGAAAAAGCACTTGTGCACAAGTGGAGAGCCGCAGAGCAATCTATTCTGGCTGGTGCAGGTACTGTCAGGGCTGATAACCCAAAATTGAATGTCAGGGACTGGACCGGAGATGATCCTTTAAGATTAATTCTCAGCAGTTCTGGCCGGCTTGATAATAAATCTGAAGTATTTAGAACAAATGGCATAAATATTGTATTTACTCATAATATTGATGTAAAAATTGCTGATACAGTTGTGATGAAATTAAATGACAGCAATGATTCTGCCGTTCAGATTTCGGATTACCTCTACAATTCAGGCATTCAGTCAATACTGGTTGAAGGAGGGGCAAATGTATTCAGTCATTTTATTTCAACAGGATTGTGGGATGAGGCAAGAATTTTTTATGGAAAGGATTATTTCAGGAAAGGGGTCAAAGCTCCTGTGATAAATGGGAAAGTCTTTTGTCAGACTAAATTCAACCTTAGTTCTCTTGAAGTAATTTTAAATGAAGGAGGTTAACTGCCTCTGAATATTGATAATTACAATAAATATTTATAATTTT
>JAPLEC010000056.1 GCA_026391515.1 Bacteroidia bacterium
ATGTCAAGAGAACCCAAACCTTTACCTAAATTACACATTACAAAAAAACCCTTTGATCAACTAACTATTGATGATTTTGTTGTAGAAGATTATAATCCTCATCCTCCAATCAGAAGGAGTATGGCTGTTTAACCAACAACCATAAAATAATATTTCTGTCAAAAAAAGGGCAAAGGAATTAACAAATTGTGAGTTTAATGCATTTGTTGAAATAGGTTTGGCTTTAATTGCTCATTAGCATGTCG
Source organism: Bacteroidia bacterium (assembly GCA_026391515.1). GTDB lineage: Bacteria > Bacteroidota > Bacteroidia > Bacteroidales > VadinHA17 > LD21. The sequence continues at coordinate 246 of JAPLEC010000056.1, forward strand.
ATAAGAAGGTGCCAGGCACAATTTGCCCGACAGCATAATGTGCTTTTGAATGAGTAGCAAAGTGCTTCCGGAAAACTCAAGCACTTTGCTTTGGTGCCTCACTCAAATATTAGCACAACCGCAAACTACTCTTACACAAATCGTTAGCAAACATACATGCAAATACTACTAATTTTACCATAATTAGTAATAAAAAGTGATGAAATATTATTAATATTATAAATATTACTAATTTTACAACAATTAGTAATTACTATAATGAAAAAACCGGAATCTCCTCCAGCACTAACAAAACCAGACCTGGGAAGAATATTTAAACTCCTGAGAGAACGTAAATATTCAGATCTGGTAAAATCATATAATGATGATTATTTGTATTGGACTGAATTAAAATATAAACCTAAATCAGAAAACCTTGATATAAAAGATGTTTGGTTTTTGTTAAAAATAAGTCGCCGTTTAAACTCACAAATAATTAGAATCAGTGATATTGAAGGATTTGAATTTCAATACTTGTTAACACCACAGATTCAGCAAAAACTACATGAATTTGATTTAAATCTGGGAGGGAGACTTGAAAGCGATAAAATAATTCCAAAAGAAGAGAAAACCAGATTCCTTTTAAGTTCAATTATGGAGGAAGCAATAGCTTCTAGCCAATTAGAAGGTGCTGTTACGACAAGAAAAGTTGCGAAAGAAATGCTCAGAAGCGAAAGGAAACCAAAATCTAAATCTGAGCAAATGATAATGAACAATTATCATACAATTAAGAGAATAAGTGAATTACGAAATACTACCTTGACTCCCACGATAATTCAAGAGATACACAAACTTATCACAAATGACACTCTCGAGAATAAAGATGATGAAGGAAGATTCAGGACAAATAATGAAATAAATGTTGTGGACGGAATAACGGGGGAATCAGTTTACTATCCACCTGATTACAAGAAGATTGATCGACTTATAGATGATTTTTGTGCTTTTGCAAATGAAAAAAATGATAACAACTTTATTCATCCAATAATTAGGGCTTCAATTTTGCATTTCTTAGTAGGATATATTCACCCATTCATTGATGGAAATGGTCGGACTGCCAGAGCAATTTTCTATTGGTACTTATTATCTCAGGATTATTGGCTAATTGAATACCTGTCTATTTCAAGACTAATAATTAAATCAAAAGTACAATATGCTAATGCTTACCTATTTACAGAGTCAGATGAGAACGACTTAACTTATTTTATCAAATACCATCTTCGGACAATTGACCTTGCCTTCAGTAGTTTAAAGGATTATATAAACAGAAAGCTAAAAGAAAAGACTCAATTATATAATTACAGAAGGATTAAAGGGCTAAACGATAGACAACTTCATCTATTAAGATTATTTCATGATGATTCAGAAAGAGTCCTTTCAATTAAGGAGGTTCAGAATAGATATGGGGTTGTATATCAAACTGCCAGGACAGATCTAATGTTATTAGAAAAGCTGGGACTAATAAAATCTTCTACCTCTGGAAAGAAGAAATTAATTTTCATAAGGACAACTGATTTTGAGAATATCTTAAAGAATCTTGGTAAATAATACGCTTGCTAACACGGACAATTAAGTAAATAAGTTTGTTACGCCTGCCCCGACCGGAGCGTCGGGGGTTTTTGATCCCATAGCTATCGGGATCGTTTTGGTGTCGGGTAACGTTTACGCACTTTATTGCCTGGCCATTATTGGCAAGTTAGTTCGCGTTTTAAAACTTAAGATTGTGATAAAATTCTGTACCTTTGAGAAAATTTATGTTCAATGAGTAGCGACGCAATTATAGAAAGTATTTCATCAGCAATCCATGCTCAGGATCCTTCTGCTCAAGCATTTCTATTTGGCTCAAGAGCCAGAGGAGACCACAAACGGAATTCTGATTGGGATATTCTCATTCTTGTTAACAATAAAAAAGTTACAAACGATATAGAGGACAAGAATAGAGATGTGCTATATAATATTGAACTTGAATCAGGTCAGATTATCTCAACTTTCATATACGCAAAAGAATACTGGAAGAAAAAATTGAAGCTTTCGCCTCTGTTTGAATCAATTAAGAAAGAAGGTATTAAACTATGACCGCTAAACGAGATGAATATATCAAATACAGGTTCAAAAGAGCTGAAGAATCACTCGAAGACGCTTTAATTCTTATTGAAAAGAAAAGGTGGAATACTTCAATCAACAGATTGTATTATTCCTGCTTTTACGCTGTAATTTCCTTACTACTAAAAAATGGATTCATAACAAAGACTCATAACGGAGCCAGAACAAAATTCGGAAATGAATTCGTCAAGACTGGAATCCTTGATAAAAAATATGGGAAACTTTACTCAAAACTCTTTGACTTCAGACAAAAAGGAGACTACGGGGACCTATTCGACTTTGATGATAAAACTGTTCTCCCACTTGTGGATCAGGTAAGAGAATTCATTTCCATGATCAAAGGAATGATAGAAAAATAAACAAAACCAGCCAATAACACGGACAATCCCGCTTTTTCACAAAAAGCGGGACGCCTGCCCCGACCGGAGCGTCGGGGGTTTTTGCTCCCGATAGCTATCGGGACAGTTACGGTGTCGGGTAACGTTTACGCACTTTATTGCCGGTTAGCTGCCAGCCGATATGCTGACTACTCCTTAATAAACTTTTTAAATAATCTTGACTTTTTATAATATTTTACGTATATTTGTAAAATAATCTGTACGTATCATGGACGCTAAATTAACATTGAGTATCGACAAAGATGTCACTCGTAAAGCAAAAGTCTATGCCAGAAGTAAAGGCAGGAGTTTATCAGACTTAGTGGAGAACTATCTCAAACTCCTGACGAAAAATTCTTCTATTGAAGATTCAGAATTTACTCCAGGTGTCAAATCATTACTCGGATGCATTTCAGTTCCTGAAGACTTTGACTATAAAAAGGAGATTTCTGAATTTCTAACGAACAAATATCTCCAGCATGACTGATTTGTTCATCGACACAGATGTCATTATTGATTTTCTTATTGACAGAAAACCTCATTCAAGAGAAGCTGCTATTATTTTCACCCTGATTGAAGAGAAGAAATTAAAAGGTTATGTTTCATCTCTGACATTTAGTAATTTATATTACGCTCTTAGAAAATTTGAATCACATAATAAGGTTCTCTCAAAACTTGACATATTATCCAATATGGTCAGTATTCTTAAAGTCGAAGAGCATACTATAAAAAATGCATTAGCATCCGGGCTCCCTGATTTCGAAGACAGCATACAATATTTTTGTGCTATCGATAATAAAAAAATTGATGTAATAATAACCAGGAATACAAAAGATTATAAAAAATCAGAAATCCCTGTCATGACTCCTGGTGATTATTTAAAAACTGCCGTCAGCTGACACGGACAATAAAGTAAATAATCCCGGCCACCGGTTGCCGGTCGTCCCAACTATTCCTCATTCTTCGGAATGTCGGGATTTCGTCGTCCCGCACCTGCGGGACTCCTCAACCTGACGCCCGTCGCCTGTCGCCCTGAACCGTGTACCGTGTACCTCTTTATAAGTTTACCTGATATTGATTATTATCCGGTATAAATTTGGTTTGCAACACAATTTTTCGGAGAATCTTTTCTAATTTTTGAGCAACGGAGCAAAAGTAACAAACAAAGCCTTTTTCGTATTAAACCATGTAAGTGACGCGGCGGAAGTATGCCCGGAAGGCAAGGAAAAAGTAAAAAGGAGATCGTAGCGAAGCGAAGATTCCGCGTGAGCGGAAAAGCTTGCCAGCCGTAGCTTTTTTAGACCGACGGATCCACCGGCTGGCGGAGAAGTTGGTAGCGAAGGCTGGGAAAAAGGATAAAGCTTGCCAACCGTATCCGTCAACTGGCGGATTATGCGCTTTATTGCCGTGCCGTGATGCCTAATGTAATCTGCCAAACATAGCATGACGATTAATTCATTAAATTAGCTACACGTAAGATTTTTTACACTTTTTCGATATTTTATTTGCTTTGTATTAGATTTATACTTATATTTGCACAAGATTCTTGATTTATTATGACTTTTACGGATAACATACTTAAGGTATACAGGAAACAATCCCTTGATTTAAAGGCAAATGATCCAGACTCACTTGACTATTTTTTACATAACGAAAAGTATGAATTAAAAGGTCTTTTCAAAGAAGTTACTTCTCAGAAAGATCTTTATAAAAAAATTGAAATTTTTAGTTTAGATTCCTTTTATAGATCAACTGTAGAGGGAGAACTGTTATCCAGAGTAAGACAGATCTTTAAAACAATTGGGAAAACCGAATATCAACAATACATCATTAAAGATATCTCTTACTTACTTAAAAAGGAAAAATCAAATTTCATCAGTACTAATGATTTTATTGACAAATTATATACTCTGATCATACTTGAGAAAAGATTCTACCGCAAAAAATTCTACAAATACTATAAGATAGTTGTTAGGAAGCTTATTTCTTGGAAAATTGAAATTAGAAAAATTTTATCTTTAAAAGTTACCAATAGCTTCTTAATTAATCTTTTATCAAACAAAATTAGATCATTAACAAAAATTGCAATTCAAATACCTCAAAAATTTGATCTTCAAGAATATCTAGATTTAGTGTTATCGCTCAAAGATTATTGTTTAGTCATTTCTATAGACAATTTACTAACAACAAATAATCTTTTTAGTTATAACAATCATGAAAACAGAATACATCAAATTATTATGCCTCTTAACAGAAGTTAAAGGAAGTGGAATAATCCCAGAAAAATATGCACGTGAATTTGATCAACAAATTGATTTTCTTAAAAATGAGATTGAAAATACAAATGGTTTCGACAAATCAAAAACCATAACAGGATTAAGCAAACTCTTCTTATTTCTCTATAATTTATTCAAACCAAAATAAAATGGATATTGGACCGACAATATTAAGATTACGAAAAGAAAAGGGTATTAAACAAAAGGACCTTGCTAGAGGAGCTGGTATTTCTGCAACATATTTATCCCAAATAGAGAAAGGTTTAAGAGTTCCAAGACTTGATATTCTTGAAAAAATTAGTAATGAGATTAATGTTCCTCTATCCATTTTGTCATTTCTTTCACTTG
>JAPLEC010000098.1 GCA_026391515.1 Bacteroidia bacterium
TTTATTTGGTGCATTTTTATTATTCAACTTAATTTTATTCAATAAGATAAATCGTGAATTAATTGATGAAAATCAATTAACTGAAGTTAAAATAGGCGAACAGGTCTGGATGGCTCAAAACCTGAGAACGACAAAATTCAACGATGGTACACCCATTCCACTGGTAACAGACAAGAAAGAATGGGCGAGCTTAGAAACACCTGCTTATTGCTGGTACAATAATAATTCCAGGAAATTCGAAAGATCTTCTTTTGGAGCATTATATAACTGGTACGCGGTAAATACCGGAAAACTCTGCCCTACCGGCTGGCACGTGCCAACAGATGCTGAATGGTCAACACTTTTTGAAAATGTTGGTGGTGAAGATATCGCAGGTGACGAGCTTAAGGAAGTAGGCAGAACCTATTGGCGCCAGCAATATAACAGGGCTACCAATCATAGCGGCTTTTCAGCCGTCGGCGGAGGAACCCGTAATATGTATGGTCCATTCAACGACCTGAGGAAAGAGGGTATGTGGTGGTCCTCAACAGTGAATAATGAGATGACTTCCATGAGCATTTCTATTTTCGCTGGGGCCGTAAATGTATTGAGACCATCCATGGATAATAAATTTGGATTGTCAGTACGGTGTATCAACGATCTTCCTCTGATAACTGATTTTGATAAAAATTATTACAAAACTGTGAAAATTGGCAATCAGATATGGATGGCTGAAAACCTTAAGACAGCCCATTTTAACGATGGCACACCCATTCCCGTTGAGACGAGAAGTGCTGAAGTGGAGAATTTAAATACTCCGTCTTTGTGCTGGTACGATAATGATGAGTTCACCTACAAGGATACTTATGGTGCATTATATAACTGGTACGCAGTAGGTACAGGCAAGCTCTGCCCAACAGGCTGGCATGTTCCTTCTGATGCTGAATGGACAGCTCTTGCTGAATATCTGGGTGGCTCACAAGTTGCTGGAGGACAATTAAAAGAAACAGGAACAAGTCATTGGATCAGCCCGAATTCCGGCGCTTCAAATGAAAGCGGTTTCACAGCCCTTCCAGGAGGCTTTGGAGCGGGTGGATTCATCAATTTTAGTTATGGCAGTTATTTCTGGAGCTCTATTGATGATCCAGAGTATTCAGGTGCCTTTGGATGGTATATTTATACAGATGGAACTAGATTAGTACGAGATGAAACAGGTGTGAGTTCTGGGTATTCTGTGCGTTGTGTTAAGGACTAACCCTGTGGCATCCCAGTGAAATGGAGAACCACAAATCAGCTATTTCACAGCGTAAATAATATTTCAAATTCAGGCAGCAGTTTAATTTTATCTTCAACAAATAATTATCAAAATGACAATCTGGACAAATGAGATAAACGAGCTTGATGCACTCTATAAATCATTTAAGGGGCATCTTCCTGATATTGTGAAAGAAATGGAGCAGCTCATCAGGACTGATGATGCAAATGTTGTAATGCTATATTCGAGAAGATGTCTTGAGGTTATTGTTACTGACCTTTGCGAGTGCGAATTAAAAAGGCCGAGGAAAACCGAACCGCTCAAAGGTATCATTGATAAGCTGAACAGTGAAGAAAAAGTCCCTTCGCATATCATCACTTCAATGCACGGCCTGAACAGCATGTCAACTTACGGTACCCATCCAAAGGATTTTGACCCGGAACAGGTAAAACCGGTTCTTAATAATCTTGCGATAATTATCAGGTGGTATCTGAAATATAAGGATTTCCAGATCACTAGTAGTACAAAGGGAGAAGAAGAAAAGCATGAAAGTAAAGATCTTGATGAACCTGAAAAGGTTACTCGTAAACCAAAGAAAAGATTAATCCTATTGCTTTCCGGGCTTTTACTTGGGATTGTTATTATAGCTTTTGTAGTATTTAATTTCATTGGCGGTGGAAATAAAAATCGTGTAAGTCATCTGAAAGAGTTGGAGAATACTATCGCTATTGATTCCAGCAATAATCATATATATAAGACAGTTAAAATTGGCAATCAGGTCTGGATGGCCGAAAATCTGAAAACAACTCTGTTCAACGATGGCACACCCATTTCTCTGGTAACAGATGATACTTTATGGAATAATTTAAAAACCCCGGCTTATTGCTGGTGCTATGCTGAGTTTTTTCCCCCAAAAAATACGGCTTATGGATTATCATATAACTGGTACGCAGTAAATACAGGCAAACTTTGCCCCACGGGTTGGCATGTTCCATCCGATGCCGAATGGACAACCCTCGTTGACTACCTGGGTGGCGACAGTGTAGCAGGCGACAAACTGAAAACAGCCGACTTTTGGGTTCGCACAGGTAATATTACAACCAACGAAAGCGGCGTTATTACAGAACTTCCAGTTAGCCCAACCGCAACCAACGAAAGTGGCTTTACAGCCATTCCGGGTAGTTACCGTAACAAAGGCTCTGGTGACGAGTCGGGTTTTTGGTGGAGTTCCAG